>NZ_JASCPO010000063.1:0-29945 GCF_029960145.1 Pseudomonas sp. PS01299
CATAATTGCTATCGCGGGCAAGCCCGCTCCCACAGTGTCCGGGGTTGATCAAAGCATTTGTGCACACCACAAATCCCTGTGGGAGCGGGCTTGCCCGCGAAGGCATCAGCCCGGACAACGCTTCTCCAAAGGCTAACCCACAGCAATCGCCCGCTCACTGTCCAGCGTCTTCTCCGCCAGCAATAACCCCATCTCGCTCAACTGATAAATCGCCATCGCCAGATGCCGTGGTTTGTCTTCCAGGCTGTCCGCCAGATCCAGCAACAGGATGCTCACCGACGAAAAGGTTTCGTAGGTCTGGATGGCGATCGCTTCGGGGTTGATGTCGGGCGCGACCCGGAACATCTGCATGCCGCGATCCACGGAATTGCGCGAGGGCGCTTCGGGTTTGAGGTAGTGATCGAGGGCGCGCTCGGCGGCTTCGTGGAGCTTTTTTGAATCGGGGGATTGATAGGGGGAAACGGTATCGGTTTCGGGTGGATTCGGAGTCGGTTTGAACATGATCGTAGATCCTCTGATGAAGCGGCCACCGTCTCGCGACTAAACGAGGGGTGGCGGCTGGACGCAGGTTAGTCGACCGGGAGGACTACGAAAAAACCGGCGCGCCCGAGGGCGCCCTGCGCACAGCCACCATTGAGTGCGGGGATAGGGAATACCCGACTTAATGACACTTATGCACCTTTCGCAGTATCTCCCGGGCGACTAAACCCGACCACTGATTGGCAGCGGCACGGACCACGTTACGGGGCATCGGCAAAGCGCACAAGCCGGCGGATTCTGGCGGATCTGTAGGCAAAGGCGCAAGGCGTTGTAGTTTGCTGCGCGTGTCGAAGTAGGGCGTGGAAAGACTTAGCTGTTCTAGTAATCAAGCAATGCTTTTTTAGATGAATTGGATCTTTTGGACTGTCAGTTCTGACAGTGGTCGCGTGCAATGAGCACACGTATGTTGATCCCACAACGTGAGCGACCCATTGCCCGGAGCATTGCCGACATGAACGAAACTATCGAGGACGACGAGAAAGGACGAGCCTGGCTTGATACCGAAAAGGTTCAGACCACTGTCGCTCAGGTCACGAAACTGGCAGACGGATCACTCAAGGAACTGGGCGACGGAGCGCAGTTTTCCGAGGTGTTCTGGGCGGATGCGGTCGAAACATCGCTTTACCAGACACACCCCAGAGTGCCTCAGCTGCAAACTCAAATGGTGTGCCGGTACAAGTTCGAATCAGGCCGCATCTATGTGAAGACCTTGCGCTACCACATGACCACACGGGGCGCCAATAAAAATAGGGCAAACATAGATTTGGGCCTGCAGGCCGCTACATGGGTGCGCAAGAACTCACCTGACAGCATGCTGCAAGATAACCAGTGGCACGATTATGTGGAATATGTCGACTCCCCGCTCGGTCCTCCTGATTTTGGCGTGTCGCTGGCAATCCGGGTTGACTATGACGGAGCCAATAACGATGTTGAACCCCACGAAGGGTGGGGCCTTGATATCTATCCAGCACAGAAACCGATTATCGAGGTTCCCACTTCCGGAACCGAGATTGATGTCGAGAAGCCGTTCACTGTATCCGGTAGCAACGGGCTTGTCCCCGGCACAATTCATTTGCGGTGGCAGTACAACAATGCTGAAATTCCACTGGGTACTGCTCCTGTCCAGAACAACGGGAGGTGGAATACCTCCATCGTGTTGCCGCCCGGCGTTTTGGATTTCTACGCCGTACAAATCATTGGCAACCAGAACTCCGGTAAGTCCAATACCGTTACCCTCAAGCCAAGGTACGTGGCACCACGTATCGACTCTCCGGCAAACACTGCGGTAGTCAAGTCGGCCAGCGGATTGCTGATCAAAGGCCGAGGCACGCCAGGCAAAGTCATCGATGTGATGACCCCGGGGGGCGCCGTGTTACACGCCACGACAACCGTCAAGCCTGACGATACGTGGGAAGCATCATTCAACCAGTCCAACTACCCTGACGGCGGTCGCGTCGATATCACGGCTGGCCACAGAGGCATGGATGATTGGACCGCTGCGCAATTCTTCACCTTGCTTCTGCAGCCGACAATCACGACGCCATCCGAATCAGCGGTGACCGATCCGAGAGGTCCGATAGAAGGGGGGAGGGCTGTTTCAGGTGCGACCGTCGAAGTCCTCAAGGATCTCGAACATTCATTCAAGGTCGGCCAGGGCATTGCTGATGCCAACGGAAGATGGAGGGTTACAACGTTCACCCGCGACATGCCGCCGGGCCGCTTTACGGTTGTGGCGCAGCAAAAGGTACCTGGCGGCACTTCGGAAGTGAGTGTGGCCCGTTCGTTCAAAGTCCGCCCCCCAACACCGAGCACAATCAACTTCACCTACCCGTCCCTCACCACCATCGAGTTTTCCGGCGCAGGTTTTACCGGCGCCACGGTCGAGATCACGATTGTCCGAGGTCCGACAGGAGCTACGCCGCCACCAGCCGTTGTCGTGACCGCAGGCAGTTGGAGAACGACTTCACAGAACTGGCCCATCGGCGACTACGATCTGAAGGTCGTGCAGAAGGTTGACGACAATGCTGGTGGCTCGATTCCCTCGCATGAATACCATTTCAAGGCCTCATCAAAGCTTCCACCGCCCTCTGCAGTGAGATACACCAATGACCTCTACACGCCGACATTCATCGGCGAAGGTATTGCAGGGGCATCTGTCGAAGTCACCGACAAGGCGACCGGCGCTGCGCTCGCGCCATCGACGCAGGTCACCACTCAGGGCTGGTCGACCCGTGCCTTCGAGGCGTGGGCACCGGGTTCGACCCGCACCGTGCGTGTGGTGCAGAAGCTCGGTGCGGCGGTGTCGGACGCTGTTGAGCTGGTGATCAATATCGACCGTTTCCCACCGCCGACCGAGCTGGCTTTTACCGTTGTCGACTACAAGCCGCGTATCACTGGCAGAGGGATAGCCGGCGCCAGCGTGCAAGTGACGGACAAGCAGAGCGGCGCCGCCATTGCACCACCCGCGCCCGTGACGGGCCAGGGCTGGACGGCAGAGGCATCGACACCCTGGCAGCCGAATACCAGCAGAATCGTCCTGGTGGTGCAGTCCAGAGACGCTTTCGCCTCCGATCCGGTGGAAATAACCATCTCTGTGCCGCTGCTGGCACCCATCATCACTGCCGTCGAAGACGATGGACTCTCGCCGAAAATCTCCGGCACCTGCTGGCCCGGCGCGACACTGAGCCTGAAGTACAGCGACAGTGCGACCGAGCACAAACCTGATGGAAGCAGTGGCACATGGACCTTCAAGCGCGACGCCGGGTTTGCTCCGGACGAGCAGCACACCGTGACGGTGATCCAGACCGTCGCCGGGCGTCCGTCGCCGCCAGCCTCGCAAACGTTCTCGGTCAGCCCGGAGAAACCGGTGATCACCGTGCCGGAGGAAAGCGCAGACACCCACTACGACATGAACGTGCACGGCATCAACGGCTATAACGGTGCCACATTGCAACTGCGGGACGCGCAATTCGGGCGGAATCTGGGTGAGCCGAAACGGCTGACCGCTCATGGCGACTGGTTCATCGAGCTGAAAAAACTCGAGTTCCGCAAATACCAGATCGATGCCGTGCAAACCATCGCCGGCAGACCCTCTCTGCCCAGCGCTGTGCGCAGTTTTTTTGTCGTGCTGGTGCCGCCGGTCATCACGGTGCCGCAGGAGCATCAATCGCTGGCGCGCACCTCGACGCTTCGTGGCACCGGCGAACCCCTTGGCCACGTGACGATCTGGCGTGAAAGTCCGAGCGAAATCCTGCTCGATAAAATCTCGATAGGCGCCAAGGGCGATTGGTTTGCCGACGTAACGTTGCCGGTCGGCAACTACAAGGTGAAGGCCCGGCAATTCTTCGACGATCATGAGTCGAAGGAAAGCCTTGCGCGCAGTTTCAAGGTGGTGCCCGCCGCGCCGGTTATCGAAAGCCCCGGGCGAGGTGTGCACGTCGGTCGTCGGGTTGTTGTGTCCGGCTTCGGCTACCCCGGTGACACAGTGCTGGTGACGCTGACGGGCAGCAAGGGTTCGGTACGCGTAAGCGCTCCGGTGCTCGAGGATCGTACCTGGTCGCTGACGCTTGAAACGGAGCAGTCCGACGGCACTGCGCAACTGGTGGCGGTGTCGTCGTGTGATGGCTTCGAGTCTGCCCCCTCGGCTGCACATCCAGTGGAGCTCGGCACTTACCTGCCCGCTATCGATGAGCCGACGCCGGGAAGCTGGAAAGAAAATCCGCTTCGCTTCCTCGGTAAAGGCCGCACGGGCGTGGGGCGCGTGGTGACCTGGTACGACCCTGATCAAGTCTTGAGCGAAGACATTGCCGTCACCGATCAAGGCTGGCGCGGCGAGGCATCGCACGCCTTGCGTCCAGGCGGCCACTGGTGCCGATTCCAACAGACCATCACCGACGCTGCGGATGGCTCGACCAAGTCCGACTGGGTCGAAAGCAAGCGTTTCGAGGTGATTTCGATTCCACCGGGAGCAAGACCATGACCGAGCCTGTGATCCGTCCAGTGCAGCAGTTGCTGAGACAAGTGTTCAGCGATGAACAGCGCGAAACCTATACCGATTTTTGCAATCACCTCGAAAATGGTGGTTCGATTTTTCCGCTGGTCGAGCAAGGCGTTCAGGGGCTGGTCAGCCATTACCGGATGAACCCCGACGACGCGCGGGCCTTTTTGCGCAGGGCCAACAGTCTGGCGGTGTATGTCCGGCGCCAGTTCATCGAACATTCGTTGCGCGGTCCGCAGGCCCCGGTCACGCGCCCCGACAGCGGTCTGTTGTCGATGGTCGCGGGGCCGAGCTACGAGAGTTTGTTCTCGACCCATTTCGATGGGTTGTGCCCACCGCAGGCCTTGGAGTCAATCGCATCTCCGGTGGCTTACCTGATCGAGTTGTTGCGCTGGATCAAGGACAAAATCCACGCCATTGGCGGCGAGCAAAAACTCGATTTGCATGAGCGCCGTCAGGATCTGAAAAAGCTGCTGGTCGACTTCAATGCCGTGCATCAGGCGGTGTCGGCGCTAGACATCATCGTCCCGGTGCTCGAAACGTTTATCGAAGAAAACGATAGTGAGCAAGACCTCGAAGAGGCACTGATCCAGACCCGTTACCCCAACGGCCTGCCGTACTACCAGCATTGGGTCACGCTTGATTTTGTCGCCCGTGAACATGGCCTGTCGGTGGGTAATATCGCCCACATGGTGGATCTGGCCTATCCCTACTTCCTGCAGCCCGAGGCATGGGACAACGATGCCGGGCGTGCCTTTACCCATGCGTCGCGGCTGGGGCCTTATCAGCGTGAATTGTTGACAGAGGCTCCGATAGAACCTGGCGATACCGACGCAAGGGACGACTATTACCAATGCAACTTTGGAGCGCGTGGGACCGATTGGATAAATCTCGATCAGGTGAAATTCTTTGGCGAGCGAACGGGGCTGGACACCCGGGATATCGAGGCGTTGCTGTCGATTCGCGAATTCGCCCCGACGCGTTCGGCCAACGTCAGCGTGTATGACAGCGCGCAACCGGGCGCTGACGAGAGTCAGCGATCCGGCTCGGTGTATCTCAACGCTGCAACCATTCCGGCGCTCGACATTGATTACCGGCAAGGCAGCGAAGCCTTTCTGCATCGTTTGACACAAGCCCCGACCATCATTGACCGCTACGAACGAATGAATCGCAAGTTGCGCCTGGATCGATGGCTGGAGTTACCGAGCGAGCAGGTGGATGCGTTGTTGACGGCGGCGATCAGGGCAGAGGCCCGTCACGCAATACCGGAAGATCCGTGGTGGATTTCTACCCATCAGGTGCATGCGCTGGGCCTGTTTCAGTCACTGCGTGAACGCTATGGCTGTTCGGCAGAGGATTTCGCGGCATTTATCGATGAAATCTCGATTTACGGGCGTGCCAATGCCCTGTCACTGTTCGATCGCACCTTCAACGGCCAGGGCAATTATCGCCAGCCCCTGCTGCTGGATGGCGCAACGTTTGCGACGCTGCCGGTGCAGGGTGTCGCGGAGCTGACGATCAGCCAGTTGTGCAGCGGCTTGGGCATCGATCTGCAGACGTATGCCTACCTGGCAGTAGCGATCGAACGGGCGCACGGGTTCAGCGGCACGCTGAGGCGCACCACGGCAGTCATATCGAGTTTCTACCGGTTGGTGAAGTTGCCACGGTTGCTGGGGATCACCCCGGTCGAAGGCGTGCTGATGCTGACGCTGTTGGGCGGCGAGAGCTGGGTCGACGGGCTGGCAGGTTTGCCGCGGGTGCACGCACGGCTCAATAGCGAAACCACACCGGACGTACTCAATCTGATGTATGCCCTGCACTCCTGCGTGTCCTGGTGCAAGGATCGCGAACTCCCTGTGCTGTGGATGCTGCAGCAAGTGGCACCGCTGCAGGCCCTGGCGGTTGCCACACAGGCCGAGCAGCAGTTGTTCGAGCAGATCCGCAACCTGCTGCCTGCCGCGCTGTTCAACAATGCCGGGCTGTCGATGGCTGGCGTTCCCTCACTGGAGGGGCTGGACTGGCTGCGGTTGTTGACCGAACTGGTCGACCCGACGGGTCTGGTCATCGACCTGCAATTACCCGAGACCGACTACCTGAACCGTGCCCGGGTAAGGTTCGACCAGGCAATCAGGGAAGGGCTGGGCGAGAACGACGCCAGTGTGCGGGGCATTCTCGTCGAGCGAATGCTCGGCGTGCTGTTGCAGGCGCGGGAGGCGCAGGTCTCGGTCGCCCGGGAGTGTCTGGCGGTGTACACCGGCCTTGATACCGAACGCGGATTGCTCGTGCTGACCTGGGCGCAGGCCACGGTTTATCAGTTGTTGTCGCAGGTCAGCGCGCGTGCCGATCGTGATGCAACTGAGGCACTCAGTCCCGCTGCGCGCGCCGCAGAGCAACCCGACCCGCTGCTGAGCTTGCTGGCTGATGTGCGACGGCGCAGTGCGGTGGCGAGCAAGCTGGAACTGTCTGCGGTATTGCTCGAAGACTTTCTGCAATACGGCCACACGGCCTGGATGGCTCAGGACGATCGGCACCTGCTGTCGATCCGCACCCTGTATTACCTGAGCGCGCTGGGACGGGCCTTCGAGTTGAGCGAGCAACCGGCTGGCAAGCTGCTCGACTACCTGCGTCAGGTCAACGCATTGCCCGACCCTTTGACAGGCCATGCATTGCGGCTGGCACAGGATGCGGCAGCGTTGCGGCTGGCGGCGTTTTTCGACTGGAGCGTGCAGGAGGTGCGCGAGTGCGTCAGCCACATCGATCCTGAACTGAAGATCCTCAAGACTTTGCCCCAGCTCGATTTGCTGATGCGCATCCGCGTATTGGCCCGGCACAGCGGCATGGACGCCCTGACGATTTTCCTCGTGGGAAATCTGCCGGAGGACGTAGACAAGGACAAGTATCGATTCGCCGCCGAACGCGCGCTGCTCAGCCTTTCAGCCACCCGTGAATCGGTGGTTGCCTTTGCCGATGAGGTGGCGCAACCACTGGTCAAAATGAAATGTGAAGTGGACAAGACCGAGGTGGTGGCCGGCAAACCTGAAGAGAAAGTCTTGTTGACCGTGACGTTGACGGACGCCGATGACAAGCCACTGAGTGGCGTCAATGTGTACTGGCAAGTGAGCCTCGGCACGATTGTGCCCAACGCCACTGACGTCGATGGAAAGGTGACGGTCGAGTATCTGCCGGGCAAGGTCATGGGGCAGGAAACGCCACTGTTCTGGCTTGACCTGATCGACGCACAACAGGCCCCGACGATCAATATCTCCGATGATCCCAAGACGCTGTCCTTCCCCGCACCATTAACTGCCCAGGTGCCGCTGGAACCGGTTCCGGCGGGGCAGGAAGTCGAGCTTTACGCCACGCTGCGCGACGAATATCGAAACCCCGGGCGCAACCGTCTGGTGCGCTGGTCCGCCGAACCTGCGAGCGGCAGTAGCGGCTCGGCGGTGATTCGTCCCGGGCAGAACTACGCCGACTTCGAGGGCGTTACACGGGTGTACGTGTCGAGCACGTCCGGCGGCAAGTTCATTGTCAGCGCGCATTGCGATGCCAGTGACAAAGAAGCACTTTTTGACCCTATCACCTTCACCGAAACACTGACTCACCAATGACCGTGTTGGTTGACGCAGCGTTCACCTCAGGATGCAGGACAAGACCATGACTCAACGCAATCTGGCTCCATTGTTGGAAAAACGCCGCGCAGCACTGGTCGATTACTGCATCGGTCAGGCTGCCAGGACCCGCTACTCTTTCGTGAAAACGCCGCAGGATCTGTTCGAGCTGTTGCGCATGGACCCGCTGGATAACTATCCGGTGCAAAGTTCGTGGGTCGCCGAGGCGACCAGTTGCGCGCAGCAATTCATTCATGCGGCGTATCGCAAGCTTGAGCCGGGCTATAAAAACACGGCTTTTCCGGCGCATGAGCTGAAGCTCTGGGAGCTGTACAGCAATTACCCCGACTGGGCGGCGCTGGCGTTGATCGCGGTCTACCCGGAAAACTTCATCAACCCCTTTGTGCGGCAGCGCAAGACCCGCCTGTTCAAGGCACTGGAAAATGACTTGAATCAGGCGCGGCTGACCGGCGATTCGGTGCAGCGTGCCTCGCAGCAATACCTCAAGGCATTCGAGCAGACCTGCAACCTGGATGTCATCAGCGCCTGTCTGGATGGCGACTCGGCAAGCAATGCCACTTACTATTTCGTCGGCCGGCAGCGGGTGCAGCCGTTTCAGTATTTCTGGCGCAAGGCCGACATCGAGCTCACCGCTTCCGGTAATCCGGTCAACCCGGCGGCATGGAGTGAATGGCAACCTGTCGACATTCCGGTGGGGAATAGGGTTCTGGACATGCGGCCGTTGTTTTGGGGCGGGCGTTTGTGTCTGGTGTGGGCTGAGTGGCGCGACCCGGTGGGTATCAAGGGGAGCGAGGGCTATTTGGCCCCCAGGCTGGATATCAACCTGGCGTTCATGAGCCAAAATGCAGAATGGTCGGCACCGCTGAGCTTGTATAGCGCTGATGAGGACACCAACAACAGCGACAGGAGCCTTGATTCCCGGCTGATTGCAACAACGTTTTCCGATGCAATTCACCCCAAGGGTCGCCTGGGCGTATTGCTTATCAGCCCGGCGGGTCTGAGGGTGAGCACCACCCGTGATGTGTTCTTTCGTCCGTTGCCTGAAGACGACGGCAACTGGCTTGTATATCTGGCCAGTCATCGCTTCACCGATGTCCTGACCTTGCAGCATGCACTGACGCCGAAAAATCAGCCGGTGGTCGAGATCAAGAGTGAGACCTCGGGGGATCTGACGGCTTATTACGGGCTGCAGGCGGTGTTTTCGGAGGTAGGAACAGACGACTTTCTGTGGGTTAGAGGCCTGTGCCGGGCGCGGTCTCCGGTTGGAGATGAGAAGGTCGATTTTACCTTGAAGCTGAACAATCCGGCCGGAGATGACCCAAGAGAAACCAAAGGCCTGCAGCCCGTCTCGGGTGGTTGGGCTACTCAATGGATGAAACTGCAACGCGCGAAAGGCGGATTTACCGGGCTGGCCGAATTTACCTTGAGCGGCGAGGACCAAGGCAGCAAGACCTTTACAGTCTCACTCACCAAGATCACCCGTTTCGTACCGCCGACTCTGGAAAAGAACGCGCTGGATGCAGCGCAGTTCATCGGTTTCAGGCAGTCCGGAATGTTGCAGCGCGCGCGCTTGAACTCGCTGTTCGGCCCGGAGCTGGTGCAACTGAGCAATATTTCCGTGGATGCCGTACTCGACTGGGAGACCCAGTTCCTGACGGAACCGCCTCCAGCCGCGGGCCCGATCGCCGAACCGAACGGGGCGTTCGACGGGGCCAACGGGCTGTATTTCTGGGAACTGTTTTTTCATCTGCCGCATCTGGTGGCGGCCCGTCTGCGGGCCGAGGATCGCTACCTGGAAGCGCAGAACTGGATGCATTACGTGTTCGATCCGCAAGATTCGCGAGACCCGGAAAAACCAGGGAATGCGCCACCGAGGCCTGAATACTGGCGCTGCCGACCTTTGGCCGCTGTGGGGAATGTGGGCGTCGAAGCCATGCTGCCGACCGATCCGGACGCGATTGCCTATGCCGCACCCCAGCACTACCAGATTCTGGTGTTCACCGAGTATGTGAAGAACCTGGTGGCGTGGGGCGACTGGTACTACCGCCAGCTCACCCGCGATGCGCTGGTGGCGGCAAAACTGTGTTACGTGCAGGCGCAGTTTCTGATGGGCAAGCCGCCTTCCGCCCGGGCAGTCACCCGTTGGCAAACGCAGACGGTAGAAGCCTTGCTGAACCAGAGCGCGAGCCGCCCGGCGCTTGAGCAGTTCGAGCAGGAGCTGCAGTTTTCCCTGGCTGACATTCCTCCAGCCGTCGAAGCGTCACCGTTGATGGGCCTGCTGGCGAACGAGCCGTTCAAACTGCCGATCAATGAGCAATTGCTTGACCTGTTTGACTTGCCGGGGCAGCGCCTGAGCAACTTGCGCAACAACCTGACCCTGGATGGCAAGCCACTGGACGTTCCGCTGTTCAGCCCGCCCACCGATCCCAATCAATTGTTGCGCGATCTGGCCGCTGGCGGGGTGGGCATGCCGCGGCCGATGGGCGGACGTCTGGTGGTGGGGGCCTTTCGCTGGCGCGTCAGCTACGAGGCGGCGTTGCGCGCCGTGCAGACACTGCAGGAGTACGGCAGCCAGGTATTGCGTCTGCTGGAACAGCGCGACCGGGCGGAACAGGAAGAACTGCAGCAAGAGCACCTCAAGGAGCTGGGCGAATACGCCCGTACGGTTCAAGAGCAATCCATTGCCCAGCTTGAAGCCAGCCTCACGGCCCTCGGCCAGAGTCAGGCCATGGCCCAGCAACGGGCCGATCGATACAAAGCCTGGTACGACGAACACATCAGCGATGCCGAATATCAGGTCATGGAAAAACTGCAGGCCGTCAAATGGATGAATGCCGGGACGCACGCGATCAAGAGCGGCGGCGCGGTCGTGGGGTCCCTGCCGAGCATTTTCGGCTTGGCCAACGGTAACCATCGTCCGGAGAAAATCGCCGATGCCGTGGTTTTCGGTCTGGAAATCGGCGCGATGCTGTTGCAGATCGACGCGGATAAACAAGCCATCACCGAAAGCTACCGCCTGCGCCGCAGAGAGTGGGAGTTGCAACGAGATCAGGCACTGGCCGAGGTCGGGGCGATCGCCGAGCAGATCACCGCGCAGACATTTGCCCTCGATGCCGCCAGAACGAGTCTGGAGCAAACCCAGCGGGCCAACGGTCAGGCGTTGGCGCTCTACAACTACCTGAAGAAACGCGCGACCAACGCAGAATTGTTCGGCTGGCTGTTGGGCCAGCTCAAGGCCTTGCACTATCAGGCTTACGATGCGGTGGTCAGTCTGTGCCTGAGTGCCCGGTCGTCATTGAGTGCTGAAACCGGCGATTACGAAACCGCTGAGGCCTTGCCGCAGGTCTGGCTGGACAACCGTCATGGACTGACTGCCGGTGAACACTTGCGCGAGTACCTGCTGCGCATGGATCGCCTGTACCTGCAAAGCCATGAGCGCCGTCTGGAGCGGGTCAAGACCATTTCGTTGCGACAGCTGTTCGATGACCAGGTTGATCCGCAGGCGGGATTCTCCGACTGGCCCAAGGCGCTGGCCGAGTTGATCGACAAGGGCGTGCTGGAGTTCCAGCTGACGCAGTTGTCATTTGATCGCGATCACCCGGGGGAGTATTGCCGGCTGCTCAATCTGGTCGAGGTCGACCTGCCCGTACTGCTCGGACCTTATCAGGATGTACAGGCGACGCTGCTGCAGGTCGGCAGCATGACCGCTACCCAGGGCTCGGCGCGCTCGGTCGAGTACCTGCATCAGCCGGCGGGCAAGGTGGCGCCGGTCGAGGTGCTGTTCAATCTGCGCAGTGGCCAGCAGATCGGTTTGTCCGTGGGGATCGCCGACACCGGCATGAACGCCGGCAAACCGGACGAAGGCTTGCTCAACCCTTTCGAGAACACCGGCGCGATCTCGCGCTGGCAATTGCACTTTCCCTGGCCGCAGAGCGAGCGGCAGGCGCCGATGCTCAAATCACTCACCGACATCATTCTGCGCGTCCGCTACACGGCCAAGGCCGGTGAGCCGACGTTTACCCTCGCTGTCAAAGATCTGGTCACCCGGGCGATCACGTCCCGCCAGTCAGGCAATATCAAAGGAGCAGGCCATCATGGTTGAACCCGTCATTCAGGCTAATGACAGTCTGGTGCTCAATGGTGATTTCCGTGAGGCCTTGAGCCATTGGGAAAAGGGGCCGGTTAACAGCCGCTGGGTTACGGTCGTGGGCGAGCCGTACGAAGGCACACAGATCAGGATGCTTTCAGTAGCAAACCTTGCCTCTGCCTTTCAGGAAATGACCGTACCTGTAACGCCGAGCGCCGGAGCCAGGTATGTGCTGAGTTTCCTGTATGAAACGCGGCATACCGAAGCGGGCCGCATGATATTCACTGATGACAGTGGAGCCACCCTTAGAGAAATCCCGTTGCCGCCCGGCAGCCCTCGTAACCTTGAAGAGGACCAGGCACGGATCACTCAAGGGTTGCCGCTGGAATTCAGACCGCTCAAGTACAACGCCGAGCTCGATCTGCCGTTGCAGCGCCAGGACAAGATTCGCGTCACAGTGGTCGCTCCGGGTAATGCTGATCCCGAGGACTATAACTCTCTGGTTTTGGTTACCCGCATTCGCCTGGGCGTGGAACTTGAGCCCGCGCGGATGCAGACGGTGAAGGTGGACGCGGAGCAATCGTCATCTGGCAAGCTGGTTCACCTCTGCCTGGGCGCGGACGGCAGCTTCCAGCACCAGCTTGCGTTCGTACCCGACCCCGACAGCCCCTGGCTGCACACCAAAGCTGCATTGGTGAGCGATGACAATCCACAAGGCGCGGTTTTCGCAACGCCTGACTGGGGCGTCGATCAACCGCTGGACTCACCGTGGATGCTGCAGTGCCCGCTGATCGGTGCTCAGGATCCTTACCTGTTCACGGTGCAACTGGTGAACCAGTACACCGCCGAGCCGTATTCGATGCAGGTCTCGCTGGGGCATCACCGGCTGGTGTTCCGTGAGGTGCTGGAGGCCGCGTATTTCCCGGTGCTGGAGTTGACGCAATCGGTGCGTCTGGGGGTACGAGTGGCCTCCTGGTACACCGGTCAGTTTCTGGCCGGGCGCACGGTGACCTGGACCACCGAAGGGCTGGGGGTGCTGAGCACGACACCGACCGACGCCGAGGGCTGGGCGTATTTCGAGTATCTGCCAACGGCTGCTGGAAAACGTGCTATCCAGGCTTCGGTGGCAAGCCCCTACTATGCCAGTGGGGTGGAAACCGCGACGCTGGACGTTCAGGTGCTGGCGACCGATCCATGGAAGGACGTTCTGGCGGTGGTAGACAGCAACGCCTTGCCCTGGGCGCAGAAGACCGGCTATCCCAACCGTGGCTCGACCTATCAACTGAGCGTTCGGGTGCCTGAAGTGTTACGTGGTTCCACGATGGCACTGCGTTGGGATGGCGACAGCGCCGCACAGTTGGGCGTGCAACTGCGCCCGGAGCTGGAAGCCTCGATACCTGTAGGCACAACAGACCTGAACTGGGAGTTGATCTGCCAGGACAAACTCGACGGTCGCTTCCACTTGCAGTTGCTGTGTTCGAAGCTGCTGTTGCCTTCCAACAGAAAACCGATGTCACTGGCCCGCAATCTGGTGCGCATTGGCGACGTTCAGGAGGCCAACAAATTTCCCGTGGTGGACGAAGGCGAAAGTGTTCTGTTGCGGGTGCAGGTGGTGCATGTGGTCACCGGCGGCAACGGCGATCCGGTCAACAATGCACGGGTGGACTGGCAGACTCCCGAAGGCACGATTGCCACCCGATCGGGGATCGGTGGCTGGGCCAGCGTGTTGTATCAACCGAGCCGCGACGGTGAGCTGGTGGTGACCGCTCGCGTGCGGGCGCATGACGAAGCGGTGCCGGTGGAGCGACCGTTTGCAGTGAAGGCGCTGCAGAGCAGCCCCTGGAAAGGCAAGATCAAGATCCTGTTTGACGGCAATGAGGTTGACCTGACCGAATTGGGCTTGCTGTGCTGGCGCGGTGAGCCGCACACCTTGCGGATAGAAATCACGCCCGGCAGTCCGCTGAATGGAGAGATGGTCACGCTGCAATGGCGTGGTGAGCCGCCGGGGAACGGCTTGATCGTCTCGGATATCGACAAGCCGTTGAGGCTTGGGCCATTGGGGCTGGAATGGCGCTTCAGTTCGCAGGTCGCGTCGAGTACCAGCAGCCTGTTCAGCCTGACCTTGAGCAGCCCCGGACTTACCGCGCCCCGGGAGTTGTTCGGTCGGCTGATCTCCACAGAGCTTATGGATGAACTGACGTTGATGCTGGATCAGGTGACTGCGACAAACGCCAGTCAGAGAATGTTTCCTTGCATCGGGGCCACGCACACCTTGCGCTATCTGCCCAATGCCTTGAGCCCGCTGGTGGGTTTGCAGGCAACGCTGGTGTGGCAAGGCACCCCGGCTGATGACCTGGAAGCGAGCATTGAACCGCCACTCGATCAAGCTCAAAAAATCAGTGACGGTGGTGTTGGCTGGAGTCTGGATTTCACCTCGAGCAAGGTCTCCGGCGCCTTTAGTGTGGGGCTTTTCTTGTCTGCCCTGGATCGCTCCATGAGCACCAATCCGATGCAGCTCGCTCACAACAAGCTGCGAATCGAAGACTGGCGTGAGTCAGCGGTTGACGCCGTCATCGGCAAGGATAAAGCCTGGAGCTGGGTCAGGGTGGTTTCGGCATTCACCGGGCAAGCGGTGGCGCAGGTGGCGGTGCAGTGGAAATCCGCTGACAGTTCAGACAGCGTCGTCAGCGACGAAATGGGCTGGTCCGGGTTTGGCCTGGTGCCGAGCAGTCACGGTCAGCAGAACGTCGTGGCCAATGTGCACAGCCCGTTCGATGGCTATGAAGAGCAACGTGCCCTGTCCTTTACGGCGCTTGCCCGTAACCCTTGGGAGGATGTGCGGGTGCGTTTCGATGGGCATGATGACCATCCATGGGGCAGTCACACGTACTTTCCGCGCCGCAATGGCTCACATGCCATCGAAGTACTGCTTCCGGATGGCAGCCCGTTGTTCGACCAGGAACTGACCTTGGGCTTGACCGGCACCGGCCCTGCGGAACTGGGTCTGAGTTTCGAACCTGCGCTCGGCGCATCACGCCTGCCCTCGGCAATCGGTTTGCGTTATTCCCTGCGTTGCGCCGACCTCAAGGACGGTGGCTTCGCGCTGCGCCTGGGAGCGGAGCGCCTCGCCAGCCTGTCACCGGCCAATGCGATGTCGCTGGGGGCGGGCGTGCAGGTGTGGAAACTCCTCACCAGTAGTAGCGTTCAGCAAGTGGTGGAATGGGAGCAGGAACTGGTCGAGCAGGTAAAAGTGGTGTCGTCCGTTTCCGGTCAAGGTATCGCCGGGGTATTGGTGACCTGGCGCAACGAGGATCTGGGGACGGTCACCAGTCTGACCGACTTTTATGGTGTCGCCATTGTGCGCTTCAAACCGCAGACACCGGGCGCGGCGGTAGTAACGGCGAGGGTGGGAGAGGCGGCGCATTCGGAATCGGTTGATCTGCCGTATACGCTTGAGGAACCGCGAGTAATCAGCGAACTGTACGAACCGGAAGATTCACGGTTGCCACCCAATGAGGAGCGCGCGCATGCCATTGCCAAAGTGGTCTCGGCACGTACCGGTTTGCCGCTGGCGGGTGTGCAAGTGCGGTGGGATTTTGCCGGGACTGCCTTGACGCCATCGGTGACGGATGAGGAGGGGCTTGCCCGTTTGACCTTTACCTATCCGGCTGACTCGCAGGGAGTTTTATCGGCCATTGTCCGAGGCGGGCTGGGTGGCTGGGATATGGCGCAACTGGGGTATTACGGCATAGTGCCGGTGATTGAGTCGTTGACCAGTCCCGATACAAATATCGATCTGGGCAAAGATGCAACGGCCGAGGTCCGGGTGGTGTCGCGTCACGATGGCCGGGCCCTGGCAGGCGTCAGGGTCATCTGGAATTATCCGGAATTGACGTTGCCGGCTACTTTCACGGGGCCGGATGGAAAGTCGCGCGTTGATTTCAGACCGATTGAAACAGGACTGCATGAGTTGCAGGCAACGGTTGTTTTGGGTGGCTCACAGTCATTGGTGTTTGAAGTGTTTGATCCTTCTACGAGGCCGCTGATTTTTGAGCTGAAAAGACTTCACGGGCAAATCGGCATTGGCGGGCAAGCCCACATGCGCGCGCTTGTTACAAATCGAAGCTATGTTCCCATTCAGGGGGAGGTAGTTTTCTGGCGTTTTCGCGATATTGAAATCGCTCCAACTCGCACCGATGCGCAGGGCTACACGGAGGTCAAATTCATCCTGCCTGCACGGGACACCATCGTGGTGAGTGTTCGGGGAGGATCAAGTATGAGCATGCCTATATGAAGTTGTCGCTCATCGGTTATGAGTGATCTTAGAAAACACCGGATCGCTTCCAGCTCAGGTATCGGCTCAGCAACTCCGTGCTTAGCCCGCTGGGACGCACATCCAGCACCTGAACTGCATGAGCATTCAACTGCTCATGCAGCTCGGCCCGGGCATTGAGGTAATCCACCGTGCCGCAATAGGCCAGTGCTTCGGGCAGTGTTTGTACCGGGGCATTGCGCAGGCGGTCGAGGGCTTCCTCGCGCAGGCTGACCACCAGTACTTGATGTTGCTGGCTCAGACGTTTGACGCTGGCGAGCAGGTCTTCGGTGTCCTCGTCACGCAGGTTGGTCAGCAGCACGATCAGCGCCCGGCGTTTCTGCCGGGCCAACAGTTGGCTGGTCGCGGTTGAATAGTCGGCAGGACGCTGACTGCTGTCCAGATCATAAACGGCGTTGAGCAGGACCTTGAGCTGACTGGAACCCTTGATCGGCGCGAGAAAACGCGGTTGCGCGACGGCGAAGGTGCTCAGCCCCACGGCATCGCCCTGACGCAGCGCGACATGGCTCAGCAGCAGACACGCATTCAGCGCATGGTCGAAATGCGACAGCTCGCCATCCTGGCTGCGCATTTGCCGCCCGCAATCGAGCATGAACATGATCTGTTGATCACGCTCGTCTTCATACTCGCGGGCAATCGGCGTGCGCTGGCGGGCGGTGGCTTTCCAGTCGATCTGGCGCAGGCTGTCGCCTTCGCGAAATTCGCGCAACTGATGAAATTCCTGACCCTGCCCGCGACGCTGGCGCTGGCGCACACCGAGCTGGCTGAGCCAGTTGTCCACCGCCAACAACTGCCCACCGTAGAGCTTTGCGAAGTCCGGGTAGACGCGGATCTCGCCGCTCACGGCGAGCAGGCGTTTGCCTGTCCACAGACCGAACGGGCTGGGCAGGTTGATTTCGCAATGCTCGAAGCTGAAGTGCCCGCGCTTGAGCGGGCGCAGACGGTAGCCGACCGCGCTGAATTGCCCGGGTTGCAGTTCAATCGCCAGCGGCAGGTTTTCGAAGCTCAGGCCCTGTGGCACGTGGTCGAAAATCTCCACCGCGACCGGCTCGATGAAGTCATGGCTGAGCTGCAGCCGCACCTCGCTCCAACGGCCGAGTGCCAGGCTGCCGGGCATCTGCCGCTGGATGCGCGGCGAGGGCAGGTTGTTCAGGCGCAGCGCATCGATGATCGCCAGCACCAGCAGGGCCAGGAGCAAGCCCCAGTTGATCGACAACAGCGTGGCGGGTACGTCGATGTCGAGGGCTTGCAGCGTGCCCAGCAGCGTGCCGACGGCCAGCAGAATCGCGAGCCAGATCAGCAGCAGGCGTGACGGTTTCACAAGCGCGGCGCCGGCACTTGGTCGAGCAGTTGCTGCAGCACCTGATCGACCTGCAGACCTTCGATGTCCAGCTCCGGCGCCACTCGCACCCGATGGCGCAGCACCGAGAGCGCGCAACCCTTGATGTCATCGGGAATCACGAACTCGCCGCCGCGCAGCAACGCGCGGGCGCGAGCGCAACGCACCAGCGCAATCGAGGCACGCGGTCCGGCGCCGAGGGTCAGGCCGGGCCAGGAGCGGGTGCTGCGCGCCAGCCGCACCGCGTAATCCAGCACTTGATCGTCAATCGGCAAGTCGCTGGCGATGCGTTGCAAGGCCTGCACGTCCTTGGCTTGCAGGACCGTGCGCAGCGGCTGCACATCAAGCATGTCGGCGCGGGTCGAGCGGCTGACCTGACGCACCATGTTCAACTCTTGTTCGGTCTCGGGGTAATCCATGCGCACCTTGAGCATGAAACGGTCGAGCTCGGCTTCCGGCAAGGGGTAAGTGCCTTCCTGCTCGATGGGATTCTGGGTGGCGAGCACCATGAACGGCTGGGCGATCGGCAGCGCCCGGCCTTCGAGAGTGACTTGCCGTTCCTGCATCGCTTCGAGTAACGCCGCCTGGGTTTTCGCCGGTGCCCGATTGATCTCGTCGGCCAGCAACAGGTTGGTGAACAACGGCCCCTTGCGCAGCTTGAACTGTTCGGTGTGCAAGTCGTACACCGCATGGCCGGTCACATCGCTGGGCATCAGATCCGGAGTGAACTGGATGCGCGCGAATTCGCCGCCGAAACAACGCGCCAGCGCCCGCACCAGCAAGGTCTTGCCCAACCCCGGAACGCCCTCGAGCAGCACGTGGCCGCCGGCGATCAACGCGGTCAGCACATCGTCGATCACGCTGTTCTGGCCGATCAGGGCCTTCTGCAATTCACCGCGCAGCGCTTGCGCCAACTGGCTGGCACGCTGGCGTTGCTGGGCGGCGTGGCTGGCGCTGCCGGGCTCGATCTGTTCACTCATAGCGTGTTCCTCAAGGTTTGCAGGTGGGCCACCTGGCGACTGAAATCAGCGCTGCTCAGGCGCTGTTTCGGTACCGGGCTGAGGGCCTGACTGATGGCGCGGGTCGGCTGTCGGGTCAGGCGCGACAGCACCAGCCATTGCTCAGCCACGTTCAATTGGTCGAAGCCGGGATAGCGGCGGCGGGCGCGGCGCAGCACGTCCTGTTGCAGGGCTTGCAACAGCGTGTGCTGACCGTTGTGGCGCAGGATGAAATCGGCACTGGCGCGCAGGTGTTCCTGCAACTGCCGGCGGCCACTCGGGGCGGGTGCCTGCAGTGGTCCATGGCGCACAGCAACGTGCCACAGGCCGAGGCCGATCAGTGCCAGCAGGGCGACGATGGCTTGCGGGAAGTAACGCCAGAGCAAGGTCAGCAGACCATCGTGTGCGGTGTTGAAAATCAGCGTGACGTCGGTGTCGGCGCTCAGGTACCAGAGCAGCCAGGCGTTGTCGTGCTTGCTGATGGCCGGGGTTTTCCACAGTTCGGCATCGGTGACCACGGTGATCGAGCCGAGGCCGTACGGCAGTTGCATCATGTGCGTGGCCTTGGCGCTGTTGGCCCAGGCCTGGGCGAGATTTTTCGGATCGTCCAGATGGAACGCGGTGTCGAAACCGGCGTAGGCCGGCGCGTCCTCATCTTCCAGGTAGAGCTTGGTCAGATTCGGGTACGGATCATCGGCCAGCTCCGCCGGCGGCTCCTTGAGGTCCTTGCTCAGGGACTGGTGCAACTGCACCCGATCCAGCAACAGATCATCGCTTTGTCTGGCCTGCTTGTCCCACAGCGCTTCGGCCACGAACACCAGGCGCCCACCGGCGCGGGCCCAGTTCAACACCTGATCGACCTGCCGCGGGGTCATGCGCGAACGTTCGCCGAACAACAGCAGGGTGTGCCGACGCGGATCGATGTCGGGCAGCACCGCCAGCGTTTCGGCGTGGCTGACGTTGAGGCCGCGCTCGCGCAAAAACAGTTCTGCCGCCAGATAAGGATTGGCCTGCGCCTGGGGCGAGGGGCCGTGATCGATCACTTCCTGATAGGGCCGCGCCTTGAGGTACAGATAAACGCTCAACGCCGCGAGCAGGGCGACCATCAGCCCGCCGAGCAGCCACGCGTTGCGCCGGTTCAAGCGCGCGCTCCATGCTCGAACAAGGCACGCCAGCCGTCACACAGTTCCTGTTGCAGATGTGCCGCCGGCACGCGGTGCCCGTAGGCCATGTTCTGCCAGTGCAGCGTCAGGGTGCGACTGAACGCCAGCAGTTCCGGGCGCTGCAATTGCTCGACCCGCAGCAGCACCTGATGCTCGGTGTCGGCAGGTTTCAAGGTCAGGGCAAAATCGTGCAGCAGACGGCTGAGCAAGCCGCGATACAGCAAGCCCAGCGCCGCGCGCGGCTGGGTCTGCCAGAGTTGTTCGGCGCTGGCGGCGATGTCGTCGGGCAGGGTTTGCGGGCTCAGGTCCAGGCCAAACGCTTGCTGCGGTGCAGGTGGCCTGATGCGGGCGCGCAGCTTCGGCCGACGGCTGACGAAGGTGCGCAGGAACTCGCGATAGCGCCAGATCAGCCAGCCCACAGCGGCGATCAACGCTCCCCACAACAACACTTCAATCAGGCCGGCCAGCGCATTGAAGCGCTGACTGTCCAGCCAGCCGAGCAGGGTTTTCAGCCATTGCGGCGCCTCACCGGGTTTGGCTTCGGCCGGGGCTGCCGGATCGTCGCCAAAGCGATAGCGGGTCACGCTTTCCTTGTTCTTGAACGGTGGTTGTTCGAGCAGCGCCTTGATGCTGTCGTGCGCAGCCTGACTGGTCAGCGGTTGGTGCAACAGGCGGGGTGCCTCCGGTGCGCTGGCGGGATCGGCTGCAGCCCATACGGGTGGCACCGCCGGCAGCAAAAGACAGACCGTCAACAGCAAACCCAGAGCGCTGCTGTTCAGGCGCTGGCGCAAACGGCGGAACACCAGCTCGATGTCCCACGCTTCCAGTGCGGTGCGCCGGTTCAAATACAGGCTGAAACCGCAGGCGACATAAATCGGTTCCCAGACCACCAGCACCAGCGCGTAGAAAGCGTTGGTCAGGTGCTCCAGCCAACGCCAGTGGTGATCGGCGTCGAGGATCAGCGATTGCCAGTCCCAGTCGGTTTCGATCTGCTGTGGCAGCAGCATATAGAACAGCACCATCAGACCGATCCACAGTGCGGTCTCCAGATGCATGCCGATGATCGTCAGCCATTGCGCGGCGCCGGCATTGCGTTGCAGCAACACCTGCAAGCGTTGCTGACGGGCCGTGCCGTCGAGACCTTCGAGTTGCACTACCGGCAGCAGGAAGCTGCGACTCAGGCTCAGCCGGCGCCAGGTCAGGCTGGCCAGCAGTTGCGGCTTGAGCAACCGTGGAAATTCGCGCAGGGCCTGTTTCAGTGTCGGTGTTTCGCCGAACAGGGCTTTGGACAGGATGTACAGCGGCAGGCGTTCGTAGGCTGGTTTCAGCCACCAGAAAATGAATACCGCCAGCGACGGCGAATCCCATAGCAACAACGTCAGCACCGCGAACAGCGGCAGGGTGACGATGGCCCAACTGGTCATCAGCAGGCGTCGATGCTGCTGGCTCATGAGCACGCCCAGGTCCATGGCTTCCCAAGTGCTGCGCGGGCGGATCGCCACGGTGGCGTCACTCAGGCGCATGGCGTGTCCTTCCGGCGAACAGCAGATAGGCCGCTACTGCGAGCCACAACGCGGCACCGACCGCATATTTGATCGGCGGTGTGACCCCGGTCTTCGACGACCAATACGCTTCGATGAACGCTGCGATCAGCAGGAACAGCATGACCCCACACACCAGCAGCACGCTTTTGCGCGCCGCCTGCACCAGCGCTTCACCACGGGTCAGCCGCCCCGGTGCGATCACTGCCCAGCCGAGCTTTAGCCCCGCCGCGCCCGCCAGGGCAATGGCGCTCAGCTCGAAGGCGCCGTGGCCGATCACGAACGACCAGAACGTCTGGCCAAAACCGATTTCGGTCAGGTGCCCGGCCACCGCGCCGATGATCAAGCCGTTATAGAACAGGAAGAACGCGCTACCGACGCCCAGCAGCAAACCGCTGGCGAAAGTCTGAAAGGCGATGCCAATGTTGTGCATCACGTAATAGCCGAACATCACCCTGTCTTCGCTGGCCGCCCGTTCGGCCGAGCGCCCGAGGTGCCCGGCCACCGGGTCGTACATGCTCTGCATGTCGCGCACCTGTTCGGCGGGGATCAGGTTGTAGATCAGTTCGGGAAAGGCATACACCAGCAAGGCAAAGCCGATCAGGCTGCCGAAAAACACCAGACCAGCGGCCAGCACAAACGGCCATTCGGCACGTACCAGTCGAGGAAAGTCAGCGAGGATGAAACCCAGGAGGTTGGCGCCGAATCGACTGCGGTGCCGATACAGCTGCTGGTGGCCGCGCAACACCAGTTGTTGCAGCGAGTCGATCAGAAAACTGCTGTAGCCACGCGCCTGTGCCAGCGCCAGATGCTGGCAGAGGCGTCGATAAGCCTTGGGGAAACTGGCTGCCTGCGAGGTGTCCTTGCCATGTTCGAGGCGTTCGAGGGCCAGGGTGAAGCGCTCCCATTCGGCCTTGTGGCGAGTTTCGAAAAGACTCTGCTTCATGTCGGCCCCAACAAGCCGCAGGCGATACCGTTGAGTTCGCTGACCGCTTTGGGCGCCGAGATGTGCAGCGGTTGGGCGAGCAGCGCGGCCAGCTCATTGACCCGCGCCGGCGACAGTTCAGCCTGACGTTCGGCGAAGGCGAGCAAGGCGCGTTGTTCGCCGAGGTTGAGCGGCACGGGCGAGCTGCGTGGCTGGGCGTCAGGTAACTGCGGGCGGAGCAGGGCGCGTTCGCTGTAGACCACCAGGGTGCCGGCTGCGATGTCGCCCAGGCGCTTGAAGGTCGGGTGTTGCAGGCAACTGATGGCGCCGAGGAAATAACCGAACGGCAGCAGGTCGACAAAACGCAGCAGGTTGCGCAGCAGCGAGGCCGACCAGCCGATCGGTGTGCCGTCATCGTGGATCACCCGCAGGCCCATCCATTGCTTGCCCGGCGAACGGCCCTGACGCAACACTTCGAACAGCACCATGTACCACCAGCTGACGGCAAACAGCAGCAGCGAACCCAGACCCATGCCGAGCTGGCCGAGAAACGCCAGCAGCAGAAACAGCACGCCGAGGATGGCCCCGCGAATGCCCAGGTCGATACCGAAGGCGAGGCTGCGCACCATCAGACCGGCCGGGCGCAACGGCAGGTCGATGCCCTCCGGGGTTTCCACTTGATAGCGGGTATCGAGTGGCGGGTTCAGCGGTGCTTTCCGTGGCAGTGCTGTGTTCTCGAGCATGGGCTACCTGATGGGGCCGGATCGGGATGCGAAGTCGGTCCGATGCTAGCAGCCTCTTGGGGGAAAACGACATAACTATGTATTGCACATCGTGTGATGCGCGGTGGTTGAATGACACAGCGCTGGCCGCGACCGCGGTTCAACGCCTAGACTTTGCCGATCTTCAGTTCAGGAACCGCCCGTGACTTCAATCTTCTGGTACGACTACGAGACCACCGGCATCAATCCGCGCAACGACCGTCCGCTGCAGGTCGCCGGGATTCGCACCGACCACGACCTCAATGAAATCGACGAACCGGTCAACCTCTACTGCCAGCCCAGCGAAGACATCCTGCCGCACCCGGCGGCGTGCGCCATTACCGGTATTACCCCGAGTTGTCTCGCCGAACAGGGTTTGAGCGAAGCCGACTTCATGACCCGCGTACACGCGCAACTGGCGGCGCCCGGCACTTGCGGTGCGGGTTACAACACCTTGCGTTTCGACGACGAGATGACCCGCTACAGCCTGTACCGCAATTTTTTCGACCCGTACGCCCGTGAATGGCAAGGCGGCAACAGTCGCTGGGACCTGATCGATGTGGTGCGCGCCGCGTATGCGTTGCGCCCGGATGGCCTGGTCTGGCCGACCGACGACGAAGGCAAGGTCACCCTCAAGCTCGAACGCCTGACAGCGGCCAACCACATCGACCATGGGCATGCGCACGAAGCGCTCTCGGACGTGCGCGCCACCATTGCGCTGGCGCGGTTGATCCGCGAGAAACAGCCGAAGTTGTATGACTGGCTGTTTCAACTGCGCAGTAAACAGAAGGTCATGGATCAGATTCGCCTGCTGCAACCGCTGGTGCATATCTCCGGACGCTTCTCGGCGGCGCGGCACTATGTCGGTGTGGTGCTGCCATTGGCCTGGCATCCGCGTAATCGCAATGCGCTGATCGTCTGTGACCTGCACCTTGATCCGCAAGGCTTGCTGGACCTGGACGCCGAAACCCTGCGCCGGCGCCTGTACACCCGCCGCGACGACCTCGCCGAGGGTGAACTGCCGGTGCCGCTGAAACTGATTCACATCAATCGCTGCCCGGTGGTGGCGCCGTTGTCGGTGTTGCGTGCCGACGATCAGCAGCGTCTGGGCCTGGACATGGCGCTGTATCAGGCACGTGCACTGCGGCTAAGTGACGCACAACAAGTTTGGAAAGATAAAGTCGCGGCGGTTTACGCCAGCGAAGACTTCACGCCCAGCGAAGATCCGGAACAGCAGTTGTACGATGGATTTATCGGTGATCGCGATCGGCGTCTATGCGAGCAAGTGAGAACGGCGGATCCGGCGCAATTAGCGCAAGAGCACTGGCCGTTCGATGATGAACGTCTGCCGGAATTACTCTTTCGATATCGCGCACGCAACTTTCCCGACACGTTGAATTTCGAGGAGCAAGAACGCTGGAGAATATTCTGTCAGCAGCGTTTGTCCGAGCCGCAAATGGGCGCGCCTAATACCCTGCAATCTTTTGCCGAGGCCGCGCAGCAATGGGCGCTTAGTGCTACGCCGATACAGAATCAAGTGCTCAATGAGTGGCAGAATTATGTCCAGGCATTGCGCAAACGTTTGAATCTTTGAAATCGAACATAGTGTGCCCATGAAATGCCGGGCATAAAAAAACGCCAGCGTATGCTGGCGTTTTTCATGGGCCGCAGAATCAGTCTGCGACAGGCGTTGCGGCTTAGCCCAGCAGGGTAGCCCAGCCTTCAACCACGTCACCGCCCCACTTGGCTTTCCACTCTTTCAGAGTCTTGTGGTTGCCACCTTTGGTTTCGATGACTTCGCCGTTATGCGGGTTTTTGTATTGTTTAACTTTGCGCGCGCGCTTGGTGCCGGTAGTTTTTACTGCGGCGCCACGGGTGCCTTTGGTTTTCGATTCCGGATCCAGCAGGGCGATGATGTCGCGCAGGGACTTGGAGTATTCGCCCATCAGGGTACGCAGTTTGCCTTCGAATTCCAGCTCGGCTTGCAGTTTGTCGTCTTGCGACAGGTTCTTCAAACGCGCTTGCAGCTCTTTGATTGCTTCTTCGGTGGCGCGATATTCGTTGATCAAGGACATGGTAACTACCTTATGCAGATGTGTTGAATGGCAGGGGACAGTGCCGCAATAATAGTCAGGCTGTTTCATCAAGTAAACATTTAACCGGTTTTTTTATTTGAATTAGTTGCAAGGAATAACCGGTAAATTGAATGGTCATTTAAATAATGTGATGCAGTCATCACGAATATTCACAATTATCTGGCCGAACAGCTTCACTGCAGGACTATGGTTTCGCCGCGCGTGGCTTCAGACGCCGCGAATCGGGCCTGCCTGCGGACATGTGGTCATCAATACTGCAGTTTCCGCGCACAGTCGCTAGAATGGCCGCCTTTGCGAAGTTCTGGAGTTTTCCCCCCATGCGCACCTTTCGGTTGGTGATTTCCTGCCCTGACCGCGTTGGCATCGTTGCCAAAGTCAGTAACTTTCTGGCATCCCACAACGGCTGGATCACCGAAGCGAGCCACCACTCGGATAATCAGAACGGCTGGTTCTTCATGCGTCACGAGATCCGCGCCGATTCGCTGCCGTTCGGTATTGAAGTGCTGCGCGAGAAGTTTGCGCCGATCGCCGAAGAGTTCTCGATGGACTGGCGCATCACCGACACCGAGCAGAAGAAACGCGTGGTGCTGATGGCCAGCCGCGAATCCCACTGCCTGGCCGACTTGCTGCACCGCTGGCACAGCGACGAGCTCGATTGCGAAATCTCCTGCGTGATTTCCAACCACAATGACCTGCGCAGCATGGTCGAGTGGCACGGCATTCCTTATTACCATGTCCCGGTCAATCCGCAGGACAAGGAGCCGGCGTTCGCCGAAGTCTCGCGTCTGGTCAAACAGCACGATGCCGAAGTGGTGGTGCTGGCGCGCTACATGCAGATCCTGCCGCCGGCCCTGTGCCGCGAATACGCGCACAAGGTGATCAACATTCACCACAGCTTCCTGCCGTCGTTCGTCGGCGCCAAGCCGTACCATCAGGCGTCGCTGCGCGGCGTGAAGCTGATCGGCGCGACTTGCCACTACGTGACCGAAGAGCTGGACGCCGGTCCGATCATCGAGCAGGACGTGGTGCGTGTCAGCCACAGCGACAGCATCGAAGACATGGTGCGTTTCGGCCGTGACGTCGAGAAGATGGTGTTGGCCCGAGGCTTGCGTTATCACCTCGAAGACCGTGTGCTGGTGCACGGCAACAAGACCGTGGTGTTCTGATCGAACCTGCGCGTACTTGAATAAAGAAGGGCCTGGGCGTTCAATCGTCCCAGGCCCTTTTTTCGTTTTAGCCCTTGAGGAACTGCCCGTGAGCGACCCATTGGACAAAGCCACTTCGAAAGCGCCTGCCACCCTGGGGGAGGGCTGTTTGAGCCGCTACGACCCGGATGACCTGAGCCCGGAAGACGGCACCGAGTTTCCCGGCGCCGCCGAGCTGTGGGAGCAGCTCAAGGAGCAGGCGGACGAACCTGAGAAGCCTGCCTGATCTTCAACAGCTTCTTGAGCAGCGGCCGCCCCAGCATCAATAGAAACACCGGGCCGCCCACCACCAGATAGAAATAGAACGTCACCACCCGCCAGATCAGAATCGCTGCCGCCGCAGTGGATTTGCCGACCATCGGCGCCAGCAGCGCCGCCGAGGTCAGCTCTGCGGCGCCCGCACCACCGGGCAACAGGCTCATTTGACCAGCCCCCAGCGATAGCATCTGCACCAGAAAACTCCAGGCCCACTGCAGATCCGCGCCCAGTCCGCGCAGGGCCAGATACAACACGCTGTAGCGTAGCAGCCAGTGCATGCAGGTCAGGGCGAACACCTTGACCAGGGTTTGCCACGGCAACTTGAGGGTGTCGATAAACGCGTCGAGAAAATGCAGCAGCTTGCGCGCCCAACGCCGACGCGTGGCCGGTTGTACGTTGAGGCGGGCAAGCAGGCGTCCACTCAGAAGGATCAGGCGGCGGTGGTAGCGCGCCAGCAGCACGCAACTGAACAGCCCACCGAACAGCGACACGGCGCTGACCATCAGCAACCACTCCAGGCGGTCACTGAGATGCTGAAACAACGCGTAAATCAGGATGCCGCTCAGGGCGCAGAGAAAGAACAGCAGATCGCTCAACTGATCCATGGCAAACACTGCGCTGCCACGGGCCGGGCGTACGCCGCAGCGCGCCAGCAACGCCATGATCGTCAGCGGTCCGCCACTGCCGCCGGGAGTGGCGCAGTAGGCGAACTCGGCGGCCATGACCACGCCGAGACTTTTCAGCGGCGTTACCTGATCGCGCTGATCACCCAGCAGCAGGCGCAGACGCAGGGTGTTGATGCCCCAGCAGAGCAGAATCATGCCGAACATGATCAGCAGCCATTGCAGGGGGAAATTTTGCAGGCGCGCACCGATCTCGCCGCCGCCGAGCAACACCGGGATCAGTACAGCAGCGAGCAGGCCGATCAACAACACAATGCCGCGACTCATGCAGCGCGCTCCATTCGCCCGCGGTGCTCGGTGAGCCAGTCGATTTTGGTCATGGGCGTGCGTCCTTCTGTCAGCAGCCGTTCAAGGGTTCGTAGCCAGTAATCACGCGCGAAGGCGTGGCGCATGTCTACCGGGTGCAAGCCTAGACGAATCACCGCGGCGTCGCGCCATTGCTGTTCGCGTTGCTCGCTGACGATTTTTGACAGGCCCCGGCGCCAGGCGCTGCGCGCACTCCACACCAGACCCGGGGCGTTGATGGCGGTGAAATCCGGTAATTGATAAAGATGTTGCGGGTCGCTGGTGTAGCTCAATGGTGTTTCGCGAAGGGCCTGGCGCGTGCCCTCGCTCATCAACCAGGCCGGGGCGACGAAGCCGTGCAACGGCCAGCCATTGCGCCGGAACAGTTCGATGCCGTCGCGCAGTCGCGCCAGGGCGGCTTCGCGGGACAGGCGATAAAACTCCCCTTCGTGGGTGTAGATTCGGCGCATGAACCAGTCGCGGGGTGTGGCTGGCGCTGGCTCGCGGTCGTCATGGTAATAGCCGTGCAAGGCCAGTTCATCGCCACGGGCCAGCCGCTCGCCGAGCATTCGGCAAAACGCGGGATGATCCTCAAGCGCATCGTGGCCATGGAAATCCGGAACGACCAGCCAGGTCATCGGCACGCCGCCCATTGCGTCGACCGCCTCGACAAATGGCCGATAATCCGCCCACGTCGACGGTGCCACGTCGTGCAGCACCAGCAGCACTGCGCGGTCATTCAAGGAATCAGCCATTGGCCACCCTTGGCAGCGAGTGACCGAGCACCGCGTGGTAATGGCCGAGCAGGCTGTCGACCACACTGTCCCAGGAATAACGCCGTTCGACGTGTTGCCGCGCCTGTTGGCCGAGTTTCACACAGCCGCGACTGAACAGCTCGCGCACGGCATTGGCCATGGCTTGCGGGTTGTTCGGTGCACAAAGCAAGCCGCAGTCTTCGGTGACGATCTCTTCAAACGCCCCGGCCGCCACCGCGACCACCGGAATCCCGCAGGCCATGGCTTCGAGGATCACCAGGCCGAAGGTTTCCTGGTCACCTGCATGGATCAGGGCATCGGCGCTGGCCATCAACCGGGCCACGGTGGCGGCGGGACAGAACCCGTCGATCACGCTGACATTGTCCGGGACCACGGCCGGCATCGACGAGCCAACCAGCAGCAGGTGATAGCGTGGGCCGAGGCGCTGCATGCATTTGAGCAGCACCGGCAGGTTCTTCTCTTTGGAACCGCGCCCGGCAAAGATCAGCAGACGAGTGTCTTCGGCAATTCCCAGTTCGGCGCGCAGGCCGTTGTCGCGGGCGTCAGGGTGAAAGGTTTGCAGATCCACGCCCAATGGCTGCACGAATACATTGCGCACCCCCAAACCGGTGAGCTTGTCGGCCATCACCTGACTGGGCGCCAGCACTCGATCGAAGTTGCCATAGAGCTTGGTGACGTACGCCTCGACGTTTGGCGTGACCCAATGGCCCATGCGATTGCCGACCAGTAGCGGCAGGTCCGAGTGATAAAAGCCGATCACCGGCACATCCAGTTGCCGTCGCGCGTCCAGCGCCGCCCACGCGGTGAGGTACGGGTCGCCGACTTCGATCAGATCTGGCTGCAAACCCTGCAGGACATTGCGCCATGGCGCGAGGCGCAGCGGGAAGCGATAGCCTTTGCCGAAGGGTAGGGCGGGTGCGGGCACGGTGTAGATACCGTCGTTTTCACCGAAATGTGCGCCGGGAATCAGCAGGCTATGACGAATGCCCGTTTTCACCCCAAACCGGCGATGCTTGGCATCCAGATAGGTGCGTACGCCGCCGCTGGCCGGGGCGTAGAACATGGTGATGTCGGCGATATGCACAGTGATCAACCCTCCGCTGCGTTCCACTCCCTTGGTTGACCTTCATCCAGAATAGATGTTCGGTCGGGATTGCGCGGTGGGAGTGTCAGGGAGGTGTTGTGGTGTTTGTCAGGATGCCTTCGCGAGCAAGCCCGCTCCCACAGGGATCTGCAAACGACACAGATCCCATGTGGGAGCGGGCTTGCTCGCGAATAGGCCAGTGGCAGCGCCGTAGATGCGGAAACTGCCGACCAGCTGCTTAA
>NZ_JASCPO010000064.1:0-29184 GCF_029960145.1 Pseudomonas sp. PS01299
GGGCTTGCTCGCGAATGCGGTGTATCAGTTAACGATGATGTCGACTGACACTCCGTCTTCGCGAGCAAGCCCGCTCCCACATTCGGTTCTGTGTAAGTCTCAGTGGCCGTGGCTACGGCCTACATGGGAGTGTTCGACTTCCGTCGCCACAACCCCGCCACTCACCTCCAGCCGCTGCAAAATCCCGCACTGATCCGCCCCCGGCCCTTCGCCACAGCGTTGGCGCAGGTCGAGCAGTTGTGTCTGCAACGCCAGCAACCCGTCAATCCGCGCCTTTACATGCTGGATATGCTCGTCGATCAGCGCATTGACGTTTTCGCACTGGTCCTGCGGGCTGTCGCGCAAGGTCAGCAGGCTGCGGATTTCTTCGAGGGTCATGTCGAGGGTGCGGCAGTTGCGGATGAAGGTCAGGCGTTCGGCGTGGGCGTGGGTGTAAACGCGGTAGTTACCGTCGCTGCGCGCCGGCTCCGGCAGCAGGTTTTCGCGCTCGTAATAGCGGATGGTTTCCACGGCGCAGTCGGTGAGTTTGGCCAGTTCTCCGATCTTCATGACGGCAATCTCCAAAAGGGTGCTTGACCCTATAGTGGCTACAGGGTCTTTACTTGGCAACAGGCACCTTCATGGACGCGACCAATGAGCGATTCCCAGCACACCCACAAGCCCGGCGACGGGCACGATCATAGCCACAGCCATAAATTGCAGCCTGTGCATAAGCACGAACATGGCGGCGATTCCTGCTGCGGGTCGAAAGCCGCAGCACCGGCACCGGTTCATTCGCACGAAGATTCTTGCTGCTCGTCGACAGTCGCCGCGCCTGCGTTGGTGCAACTGAGCGAAAAGACCAGCGCTGACGCCCGCCTGAGCAGTTTCCGCATCGAAGCGATGGACTGCCCGACCGAGCAGACGCTGATCCAGAACAAACTCGGCAAGCTGGCCGGTGTGCAGCAGCTGGAGTTCAACCTGATCAACCGCGTGCTCGGCGTGACCCACAATCTGCCGGACACCGCGCCGATCACCGAGGCGATCACGTCCTTGGGCATGCACGCCGAGCCACTGGAGGCGGGCGTCGAAGCCCCGACCCCGGCGCCGGTGAAAAAACACTGGTGGCCCCTGGCGCTGTCCGGTGTCGGCGCGCTGGCGGCCGAAGTGATCCATTTCACCAACGCTGCGCCAACCTGGGTGGTGGCGATCATTGCGCTGATCTCGATCCTCAGCGGCGGCCTGACAACCTATAAAAAGGGCTGGATCGCCCTGAAGAACCGCAACCTCAACATCAACGCGCTGATGAGCATCGCGGTGACCGGTGCGGTGCTGATCGGGCAGTGGCCGGAAGCGGCGATGGTGATGTTCCTGTTCACCGTGGCCGAGTTGATCGAGGCGCGCTCGCTGGATCGTGCGCGCAATGCCATCAGCGGCCTGATGCAGATGACCCCGGAACAGGCCACGGTGCAGCAAGCCGACGGCAACTGGATCGAACAAGAGGTTAAAAGCGTCGAACTCGGCGCCCGCGTGCGGGTAAAACCCGGCGAGCGCATTGCGCTGGACGGCGAGGTCGTCAGCGGCAGTTCGACCATCGATCAGGCGCCGATCACCGGTGAAAGCCTGCCGGTGGAGAAAACCGTGGGCGACAAAGTCTTCGCCGGCACCATCAACCAGGCCGGTTCGCTGGAATACTCGGTGACTGCGGCGGCGAACAACTCGACCCTGGCGCGGATCATCCACGCCGTCGAGCAGGCTCAGGGCGCACGGGCACCGACTCAGCGCTTCGTCGATCAATTCTCGAAAATCTACACCCCGGTGGTGTTCGTGCTGGCGCTGGCGGTGGCGATCATTCCGCCGCTGTTTATGGGCGCGTTGTGGTTCGACTGGATCTACCGTGCGCTGGTGCTGCTGGTGGTGGCGTGTCCCTGTGCACTGGTGATTTCCACCCCGGTGACCATCGTCAGCGGCCTCGCGGCAGCGGCGCGCAAAGGCATTCTGGTCAAGGGTGGCGTGTACCTGGAGGGCGGTTTCAAGCTCGATTATCTGGCGCTGGACAAGACCGGCACGATCACCCACGGCAAACCGGTGCAGACCGATTACCTGTCGCTCGACCCGACCGCCGACGCCAGCGCTCCGGCAATCGCCGCCGCACTGGCCGGGCGCTCCGATCACCCGGTGTCGCTGGCCATCGCCAATGCGGCTGTGGATAAAAACCTCGCCGTGCTGACTGTGGATAACTTCGAAGCGCTGGCCGGTCGTGGCGTGAAGGGACAGGTCAACGGCCAGACCTATCACTTGGGCAACCATCGTCTGGTCGAGGAGCTGGGCCTGTGCTCGCCGCAACTGGAAGAGAAGCTGTTTGCGCTGGAGAAACAGGGCAAATCCGTGGTGTTGCTGCTCGACAGTTCTGGTCCGCTGGCGCTGTTCGCCGTGGCCGACACGGTCAAGGAGTCCAGCCGCGAAGCGATCCGCCAGTTGCACGCGCTGGGCGTGAAAACCATGATGCTCACCGGTGACAACGTGCACACCGCGCAGGCGATTGCCGCGCAGGTCGGCATCGATCAGGCCAAGGGCGACTTGCTGCCAACCGACAAGCTGCAAGCCATCGAAGCGCTTTATGCACAGGGTCATCGGGTGGGCATGGTTGGCGACGGCATCAACGACGCCCCGGCACTGGCCCGCGCCGAGATCGGTTTCGCCATGGCGGCCGCCGGCACCGACACCGCGATTGAAACCGCCGATGTCGCCCTGATGGACGACGATCTGCGCAAAATTCCCGCGTTCATCAGCCTGTCGCGTGACACCGCGAGCATCCTGAAACAGAACATCGCCTTGGCACTGGTGATCAAGGCTATCTTTCTTGGGGTAACCTTCGCCGGGCTCGCCACCATGTGGATGGCGGTGTTCGCCGACATGGGTGTGAGCCTGCTGGTGGTGTTCAACGGTTTGCGCCTGCTGCGTAAATAAACGATGAGGGATGGTTGTGCTGAGTGCCGAGCTGAAAGCGTTTTATATGGTCGCCCGCCTGGGCAGCATTACGCTGGCGGCGAAAAAGCTCGGCCTCAGCCAACCCACCGTGACCACGCAGATCCGTAATCTGGAAAGTCAGTACTCGGTGGAGCTGTTCTACCGTGGCGGCCGTCGTTTGAGTGTCAGCGACGAAGGCGCGCGGTTGCTGCCGATGGTCAAGACGCTGTTGCAGCAGGAGGCCGATATCGAGTTCTTCCTGCGCAACAGCGGTCAGGTGCAGGGCACGTTGCGCATCGCTGCCACTGCGCCGTATTACATCCTCGATCTGGTGAAGACCTTCCGCGAGCGCCTGCCGCAGGTGGAAGTGTCGGTGGAAATCGGCAACTCGCAGCAGGTGCTCGAAGCGCTGGAGGATTACCGGGTCGATGTCGCCGCGTCGTCGCAGTTGCTTGAGGATGCGCGGTTGATTCGCCGGGTATTGGGTAGCGATCCGCTGGTGCTGGCGGTGCATCGCAATCATCCGCTGGCGGCGCAGGAGCATGTGGCGTTGAGTGCGCTGGCCGGGCATACCTTGCTGATGCGCGAGTCCGGTTCGACCACCCGTCGCCTGACCGAGGAGTTGCTGCAAAGCGCCGGGGTCAGTTTCGGCCCGTTGCTGGAGATCGGCAGCCGCGAGTCGATCCGCGAGGCGGTGCTGCGCAATATCGGCATCAGCATCATTGCCCGCCAGGAAGTGCCGCACGATCCGCAGTTGCGGGTGCTGACCATCGAGAATGCGCCGCAGATTCCCGAGTATCTGTATTGCCTCAAGGAGCGCAAGGGTGCGCGGTTGCCGGCGGCGTTTCTTGGCCTGGCCCAAGAGATGTCCCCGGCCTGATTTCTTCAGTGCACATATGGGCCTCTTCGCGAGCAAGCCCGCTCCCACATTGGATTTGTGTTGTGAACACTGTCCCCGTGTGGGAGCGGGCTTGCTCGCGAAGGCGTCAGACCAGGCAACACATGACTTGAAACCTGAACCAAAATCCCCGAATACCACTATCAGCCGTTTTTGCCTCACTGCCACATGACGGACGCATTACAACTCTAGGATTGGCCCCATCAGCTTGATGAGGTCTGTCCATGAATCCTGCAATCGCAACTGCCCTGACCAACCCCGGTGCGCCGATGAAAGTGCGCGGCGTGCAGAAGCGCTTCGGCGCGTTCACCGCACTGGATAACGTCTCCCTCGATGTCGCGGCCGGTGAGCTGGTGTGCCTGCTCGGCCCGTCGGGTTGCGGCAAGACCACGCTGCTGCGCTGCATCGCCGGGCTGGAGAAGCAGGACAGCGGCGAGTTGTACCTCGGCGACCGCGATGTTTCGCACCTCGCGCCGCAGGCCCGGGATTACGGCATTCTGTTCCAGTCCTACGCGCTGTTCCCCAATCTGACCGTCGAAGCGAACATTGCCTACGGCCTCGCCGGCAGCGGTCGCGACGAAGTACGCCGTCGCGTCGGGCAGATGCTGGAACTGGTCGGCCTCACCGGCAGTGAGAAAAAGTACCCGGGCCAGTTGTCCGGCGGCCAGCAACAGCGTGTCGCCCTGGCTCGTGCCCTGGCCCCGGCGCCGTCGCTGCTATTGCTTGATGAGCCGATGTCGGCGCTGGACGCCCGGGTACGTGAGCATCTGTGCACCGAACTGCGCCAACTGCAGCGCAACCTCGGTATCACCACCCTGATGGTCACGCACAATCAGGACGAAGCCATGCTGATGGCCGACCGCATCGCCGTGATGAACAACGGTCGCGTCGAGCAATACGCCACCCCGCAGGAAATCTACAACCGCCCGGCCACGCCGTTCGTGGCCGAGTTCGTCGGGCAGGGCAACTGGCTGCCGTTCCAGCGCAGCAGCGCCAGTCACGCCCGGGTTGGCGGGATGGATGTGCGTCTGGCGGATGGTAGCGTCAGCGGCGCCTCGGGCCGACTGTTCTGCCGTCCGGAAGCAATCAGCGTCAATCCGTTGGTGCACGAAGAAAACCTGTTCCCGGCGAAAGTCCGTGAGATCACCTTTCTCGGCAATCGCTGCCGCATGAGCTTCGAACTCGACCAATTGCCGGGCCACGCGCTGCTCGCTGAACTGGCGCCGGAAGCCATGCCGCGCCTCGGCGCCCAGCAGATCATGGTCGCCTTGCCGCCGCGCAGCCTGCAGGTGTTCGCCTGATGAGCGCGAACATCGCACTGCCGCTACCGCACAAGCAGGCGCGGCGAGTGTCCGGGGCCGAGGTCGGTGACCGGATCTTCGTCCTCGGCGGCAAACTCCTGCTGCTATTGCTACTCGGTGTCGCTGTGCTGCTGCCGTTGCTGGCGATCTTCTGGCGCGGCTTCAGCAGCGAGGCCGGGCAGGGCGGTGGCTGGCTCGCCGCCAAGGAACTGGTGAGCAGCGCGAATTTCCACTGGCTGCTCGGCAACAGCCTGAAAGTTTCCCTCAGCGTCGCGGCCATCGTCGTACCGCTGGCCTACCTGTTTGCCTACGCCCTGCAACGTACATTGATTCCAGCCAAGGGCATCTGGCGCGGGATTTCCCTGCTGCCATTGATGGCGCCATCGATGCTGCCGGGTATCGCATTGGTCTATCTGTTCGGCAACCAGGGCATGTTGCGCGGGCTGCTCTCGGACAATATCTACGGTTTCTGGGGCATTGTGCTGGGTGAGGTGATCTACACCTTTCCCCATGCGCTGATGATTCTGCTGTCGGCGCTGTCGCTGGCCGATGCGCGGCTGTTCGATGCGGCGTCGAGCATGGGCGCCAGTCCGGCGAAAGCCTTTCGCAGCATCACCTGGCCGGCGACCCGGCAGGCAGTGTTCGCCGCGTTCTGCTTGGTGTTCACCCTGACCATCACAGATTTCGGCGTGCCGGTGGTGGTCGGTGGCGACTATCAAGTGCTGGCGCTGGAAGCCTACAAAGCCGTGGTCGGCCAGCAACAATTCGGTCGCGGGGCGCTGATCGGCATGGTGCTGTTGCTGCCGGCGCTGTTCAGCTTCGGCGTCGATGCCTGGTTGCGTCGGCGTCACGGCGATTCCATGAGCGGCCGCGCGCAGGTGTTCAAACCGGCGCCGTCGAAATTGCGTGATGCCTGCTATCTGGCGATTGTTTTGTTGATCAGCGCGGCGCTGCTGCTGGTGTTCGGCATGGCAGTGTTTTCGTCGCTGGTGAAGTTCTGGCCGTACAACCTGTCGCTGTCGCTCAACCACTACCAGTTCAACGAGACCGCCGGCGGTGGCTGGCTGGCGTACAGCAACAGCTTGAAGATGGCGCTGGGCACGGCGCTGATTGGCAGCGTGCTGATCTTCACTGGCGCTTACCTGATGGAGAAAACCCGCAGCCAACGCGGCCTCAACCTGACGTTGCGCATGCTCAGTTTCATCCCGATGGCAGTGCCGGGGCTGGTGCTTGGCCTGGGTTACGTCTTTTTCTTCAACCTCAGCGGCAACCCGCTGCACGTGCTGTACGGCACGATGACCCTGCTGATCGTCTGCACCATTGCGCACTATTTGACCACCGCGCAAATGACCGCGACCACCGCGCTGCGCCAGCTCGACGCCGAGTTCGAAGCCGCCGCGCTGTCGCTCAAGGCGCCGCTGTACCGCCATTACCTGCGCGTCACCGTGCCGATCTGCCTGCCGGCGCTACTGGACATCGTGCGCTACCTGTTCGTCTCGGCGATGACCACGGTGTCGGCGGCGATCTTCCTCTACAGCCCCGACACCATCCTCGCGGCGGTCGCGGTGCTGAACATGGATGACGCCGGCAACGTCGGCGGCGCGGCAGCGATGTCGACCCTGATTCTGTTCACCTCGGCAGGCGTGTCCTTGCTGCTGGCGTGGGCTTCGCGCGGCTTGCTGCGCCGTTCCCAGGCCTGGCGGCAAACCGCGCCCGGTCACTGATTGACGACTTATCCCTACAGCCTCAACTCACCGACAGGAAAACGATCATGTTCAAGCCTATGGCCCTGGCCGCTGCTGTGCTCGCTACTTTCAGCCTGAATGCCTTCGCGGCAAAAACCGAGTTGACGGTGTACACCGCCCTCGAAGCCGAGCAACTGACCGCTTACAAAGCCGCGTTCGAGAAGGCCAACCCGGACGTCGAGATCAAGTGGGTGCGCGATTCCACCGGGATCATCACCGCCAAACTCCTCGCCGAAAAGGCCCGTCCGCAGGCTGACGCGGTCTGGGGCCTGGCCGCTTCGAGCCTGGCGATCCTCGATCAGCAGGGCATGCTGCAAAGCTATGCACCGAAGGATCTGGGCAAGATCGGCGCGAACTACCGCGACGCCGCCAACCCGCCAGCCTGGGTCGGCATGGACGTGTGGGCCGCGACCATTTGCTTCAACACCGTGGAAGCCGAGAAGCAGGGCTTGAGCAAGCCGGTGAGCTGGCAGGATCTGACCAAGCCTGAGTACAAGGGCAAGATCGTCATGCCTAACCCGGCGTCGTCCGGCACCGGTTTCCTCGACGTCAGCGCCTGGCTGCAAACCTTCGGCGAGAAGCAGGGCTGGGCCTACATGGACGGTCTGCACCAGAACATCGGCCAGTACGTTCACTCCGGTTCCAAGCCTTGCAAATTGGCGGCAGCAGGCGAGTTTCCGATCGGCATTTCCTTTGAGTATCCAGCCGTACAGCTGAAGCGCCAGGGCGCGCCGCTGGACATCATCCTGCCGAAAGAAGGCCTGGGCTGGGAGATCGAGGCGACTGCCGTGATCAAAGGCACCCCGCATGAAGACGCGGCGAAAAAACTCGCGGACTTCTCCGCCAGCGCTGAGGCAATGGATCTGTACAAGGAAAACTTCGCCGTCCTCGCCCAGCCGGGCATCGCCAAGCCGCAGACCGAACTGCCGGCCGACTACGAGCAGCGCCTGATCAAGAACGACTTTGCCTGGGCCTCGAAGAACCGCGACGAGATCCTCACCGAGTGGCGCAAGCGTTATGACGGCAAGTCCGAGAAAGTCGTCGCCAAGTAAGATCTTTATCGACTGACAGGGCCTCTTCGCGAGCAAGCCCGCTCCCACATTCGACCGAGTTCCACCGGAAGGAATGCGATCAAACTGTGGGAGCGGGCTTGCTCGCGAAGGCGGTCTCCCATTCAGGGAAAATCTCCATGACTCAACACAAAGACCTGCTGATCGTCGGCGCCGGCATCCTCGGCCTGTCCCACGCCTACGCCGCCGCCAAACGCGGCCTCAAGGTCAGCGTTTTCGAACGCACCGCCACGCCCCTCGGCGCTTCGGTGCGTAACTTCGGTCAGGCGCTGGTCACCGGCCAGCCACCGGGGCCGATGCTTGAACTGGCCAAGGCCAGCCGCGAGATCTGGGGTGACTGGGCGCAACTCGCCGGTCTGCAGATCAAGCGAAACGGCTCGTACCTGTTCGCCCGCAGCGAAGCCGAAGAACACTTGCTCGAAGCTTTCTGCAACGGCCGCGCCGTGGAGCACGGGTACAACGTCGCTTTGCTGCGTGGCGCCGCCCTGCGTGATCTGTATCACGGTCAGTTCAGCCACCACCGCGCGGCGCTGCACGGCATGGACGATCAACAGCTGTACTCGCGTGAAGCGATTCCGGCGTTGATCGACTATCTGCGCCGCGACCTCGGCGTCGAGTTTCACTTCAGTACGCTGGTGCGCGACGTCGAACCGGGGCACCTGCACAGTACCGCCGGCAGCTTCACGGCAAAGCAAATCATCGTCTGCTCCGGCCACGATTATCAGACCCTGCTGGCCGAACCGATTGCCGCGCTCGATCCGCAGATCTGCCGCCTGCAAATGCTCCGCGCCAAACCGCAGATCGAGCTGAATCTGCAACACGCCTTGCTCACCGGTTTGAGCTGCGTGCACTACGGCGCCTTCGCCGATTTGCCAGAAGCGGCGGCGGTGCAGGCGCAGATCCTGCGCGAACAACCGCACCTGCACGACAACGGCATTCACCTGCTGATCAGTCCGACGCCGTATGGCGAGCTGATCATCGGCGATTCGCACCATTACGGCAGCGATCCGTCGCCGTTCAACGCCGAGCAAGTGGACAACTGGATGCTCGAACTGGCCGAGCAGACGCTGGGCTGCAAGGTGCAAGTGGTCGAGCGTTGGCAGGGCGTCTATGGTGCACGGGGGCCGGGACCGTTTTCATTGCTGCGTCCGGCACCGGGGCTGAGTGTGGCGCTGATGCACACCGGAGTCGGCATGAGCGTCGGTCCGGCACTGGCCGAGCACAACGTGGCGCAATTGCTGGAGGAAATGTGATGGCGGCGCATGCGCAAGTCGTTGACCGGGTGTTTGCGCTGTATGAACGCTTTGGTGCAAGTGATTACATCGGCGAGCCGGTGTCGCAGATCGAACACATGTCCCAGGCAGCGCAGTTGGCGATGGCTGAAGGCTTTGATGATGAAGTGGTGCTGGCGGCGTTCTTCCATGACATCGGCCATCTGTGTGCCGAAGGCGCCGAGAACATGGGCGGTTATGGTGTGGTCAGCCATGAGCGGCTGGGGGCGGATTATTTGCGTGAGGCGGGATTCAGTGAGCGCCTGGCGCGGTTGGTGGAATATCACGTTGAGGCCAAGCGCTATCTGACCTTGCGTGAGCCTGGGTATTTCGAACGCCTGAGTGAAGCGAGTCGCCGCACGCTGGAATATCAGGGCGGGGTGATGAGCGAGGCTGAGGCGGATGTGTTTGAGCGGGATTCGTTGTGTGCCGTCAGCTTGCGCATGCGCCAGTGGGACGAGCTGGCCAAGGAGAGGGCGGTGCCGGTGATGGATTTGGGTGTGCTGAAGCGCAAGGCTGAGGTTTTGTTGTCGGCTGAGTGATTGCAACCCTCACCCCAGCCCTCTCCCGGAGGGAGAGGGAGCCGACCGTGTTGTTCTTGGGCCCTACATCGATCTGAAATATCCAGTCGAACTCAGGTTTTGAAAAGCCAGAAGATCTGCTCCCTTCCCCCTCTACCCCTTGGGGGAGAGGGCTGGGGTGAGGGGGTAGCGATCTAAAGCTCAAGCACCCGATCAACCAACGCCTCAATCTGCTCCTGCCGCTCCGCCTGATTCAACTTCGCATGCGGATTGAGCGAAGACCACTGCGGATGCGCCCGCGCCTTGCTCAGCGCATCCGGCAACTTGCCTTCGCGCCAGGTCTTGTCCTGCGGGGTGGCGACCTGGACCGCGTCCATCGCCGCATGCCCGCGCTGATCGAGCGCCAACAGCAACTGCCGCTGCCGCAGCGCCAACAACCGCAGCACCCCGTCATCCACGGTCAACTCCCGCTGGCCCTTGATCTTGCCGAGCAAGCGGCTGCCATAACTGCGCGCGGTTTGCAGTGCACCACCGGCAATCGCACCGGCCAATGCCGCCGCACCGAGGGTAATCCCGCCGACCAGCAAATCCACGCCAGCCCCGGCAGCGGCACCGGCAGCAATCCCGCCGCCCACCCGCACGCCGAGTTGCTTCAGGGTTTCCGGGTTGAACAGATCATCGCCCCAACGCCCATCGAGCAACGGCAGATCACTGGCCGCCGCATCCTGCGGGCGAAACGCATAGAGTTTGAGCAACGCTTCGACGCATTTCTGTTCACGCTGGCGCACGGCCTTGCGCAGTTCGCTGATCGCTTGCTGTTCCTGCTCGGCCTCGCTGACCACGCTGCGTCGGCAGGCGGCGCAGTCGATGAGCAATTCGGCGATCAGGCGCGCCGCACTTTGCTGGCGGGCGAGGCGCTGGGCCTGTTGATCGGCGATCAAGCGCTCCAGTTGCGGACGGGCGTTTTCCAGGAGCAGCGCGAGGCTTTCGTACAGGCGCCGCTCGCCATCTTCCGGCGGCGCCACGCTGTCGAACCGCACCAGCGCATGCAGGCCAAGCCGCGCCAAGGCCTCGCGCCAGTCCGGTTCGCGATGGTTGGCGCTGCTGACGAAATTCAGCACCGGCAGCAGCGGTTTGCCGCAACTGGCCAGCACTTCGAGTTCGTCGCGATATTTGGCCAGCACCGGTTCGCGGGCGTCGATCACATACAGACCGGCGTCGGAGGCGAGTAGCTGCCGCAGCACTTTCGCCTCCTGTTCGAAACGCTGGCGCGCCTCGCTGCCGTCGAGAAACCGCGCCAGTCGCGCCGGGCCGTCGAGGCGTTCGCCGGGGCGTTCCAGACGCTCAAGGAAATCCAACAGGGCGATGGCGTCTTCCAGTCCCGGCGTGTCGTAAAGATCGAGCAACGGCTCGCCGTCCACCGACAACCGCGCACCCTCGACATGTCGAGTAGTGCTCGGCCGGTGCGAGACTTCGCCGAAACCGACGTCGCGGGTCAGGGTGCGCAGCAGCGAAGTCTTGCCGACGTTGGTGTGGCCGACCACCGCGAGTTTCAGCGGCGCTTTCCGGGCATCAGTCATGACCTGTCTCCAGCCAGTTCAACGGCGCGCAATCGGCGAACGGCAGCTCCAGTTGTTGCAGCGCGACGTGCCAGTCGCCGAGGCGGGCGCTGTCCAGCGCTTCGCCGGGCGGCGCTTGCAGCAGCCAGACGCGGGTGGCGCTGGCGTTGCGCGCCAGTTCGGCGATCAGCGCGAGGCTGCCGCGATCCGGCGAGCGCCGTGGATCGCAGGCGATCAGCAGACGCGCCGGGGGGAAACGGCTGAGTTGTTCGAGCAGTTTGTGCCGCGATTCGCGGCTGTCGAGAATGCCGGCGTTGCTCACGGTTTTCGGCAGGGCCGGTGGCCACGGGCGCTGATCGTCGAGTTCGATAGCGACCAGCAAAGCGCCGTCGCTGACGTGTTCGCTGACGCTGCTTTCGACCCGATGCAACTGCTGCGGCGCCGCGTCGTTGATGCCGAGACGTTCGCTGGTCGGCATCAGCCGCTCACGCAACTGGGCGTAACCGGGCAGGTTCAGGTCCAGCGTCAGCGCGGCTTTGCCGCGACTCCAGCGCCAGAAACACAACAGCGCCAGCAGCAGGCGCGGCAGCACGCCGTAGACCACCAGCACACCGACCAGCCAAGTCGCCCAGGCCTGCCGCGCGCTTTCGATATCCAGCGCTGCGCCACCACTGGCGCGGATCATCTCCACGGTTGGCACGTTGAAGCCGAGCAGCGCCGGCAGCGCGCCGAGGGCTTGGGTCAGGTTGATAAAGGTGTCGGCGCTGAGAATGGTGGTTTCCCAGACGAAACCATAGCGCCGGGTCGCCATCAGTGTCAGCAGCAACAGCAGTGCGCTGAGCATCGCCAGCAACCACAGGCCATTGACCAAAGTGCCGAGCGCCCAGCGATTGAGTTTCCTGCGCTGCAACATCAGCAGCAGGGCCGGCGCGAGTTGCGCGGCTTTGGCATCGCGGGCGAGTTTTTCGCTGAGCCACAGCCACAAGCGCCCGAGGGTGGCGCCGTGTTCACCGGCAAAGATCAGCCCCAGCGCCCAGCTCAGCAGCAGAATCAGGTTCAGCCCGAGCAGGCTGCCCAGGGCCCAGAACACATTGACCGGCGTCTGGCTCAGTGCGGCGAAGGCCAGCCCGGCGCCGCTCAGCAGCGCGAAAATGACCAGCAGCACCAGCGCCAGACGCGCGCCTTGCAGCCAGTGCTGGAGTGCTGCGCTCAGCCCGTCGCGCTCGGCCAGCCACACGGCGCGGCGCTGAATACGGCCCGGCAGATCGCCGCCGGCCGTGCGGGCCAGACGATTGGCTTCCAGATCTTCCAGGGGGCCTGCGTGTTCTTCGCGCAGGCGGATGGTTTCCGTCAACCAGAGGTTTTGCAGTGGAGTCAGTTCAGTCACGCGCCATTCCGTTGCTCGATTGAGCAGTGAGCATAACCGCTGTGGCGCTTATCGGGTCAAGCGAGGCTCTGGTATCCTCGCCGGCATGACTAAATCACTCCCCCTTAGCCTGATCGCAGCCCTCGGTGAAAACCGCGTGATCGGCGTCGACAATAGCATGCCCTGGCACCTGCCGGGGGACTTCAAATACTTCAAGGCCACGACCCTCGGCAAGCCGATCATCATGGGCCGTAAGACCTGGGACTCCCTCGGCCGTCCGCTGCCGGGCCGCTTGAACATCGTGGTCAGCCGTCAGCCGGATCTGCTGCTGGAAGGGGCGGAGGTGTATCCGTCGCTGGAAGCTGCAGTGGTGCGCGCCGAGGAATGGGCGAAAGCGCAGGGTGTCGATGAATTGATGTTGATTGGCGGCGCGCAGTTGTATGCACAGGGGCTGGCGCAGGCAGATCGTTTGTATCTGACCCGAGTGGCGCTGAGCCCGGAAGGCGATGCGTGGTTTCCGGAGTTTGACCTGAACCAGTGGAAGCTGGTGTCGAACGTGCCGAATCCGGCTGAGGGCGACAAGCCCGCGTACAGCTTCGAGGTCTGGGAAAAAGCTTAAAAGCTTCGCGAGCAAGCCCGCTCCCACATTGGATTTGTGTCGATCACAGATCCAATGTGGGAGCGGGCTTGCTCGCGAAGAGGGCAGGTCAGGCAAAGAAGAATTTAAGCCTGAGCAAGCTCCGCATGCTCATCCGCATCCAGCAGTGCTTTATCGGTCTGCTGCATCACTTGGCTGGTAATCGCACCGGCCGTGATCGAACCACTCACGTTCAACGCCGTGCGCCCCATGTCGATCAGCGGCTCCACCGAAATCAGCAGCGCCACCAGTGACACCGGCAAGCCCATCGCCGGCAGCACGATCAGCGCAGCAAACGTCGCGCCGCCACCAACACCGGCCACACCGGCCGAACTCAAGGTCACAATCGCCACCAGCGTCGCGATCCACAGCGGGTCCAGCGGGTTGATGCCGACTGTTGGCGCAACCATCACCGCCAACATCGCCGGGTACAGACCGGCGCAACCGTTCTGGCCGATGGTCGCACCGAACGAGGCGGCGAAACTGGCGATCGACTGCGGAATGCCCAGACGACGGGTCTGCGCTTCGATGCTCAGCGGAATACTCGCCGCGCTGGAACGGCTAGTGAACGCGAACGTCAGCACCGGCCAGATCTTGCGGAAGAACCGCAGCGGATTGATCCCGGCCGCCGACACCAGCAGGCCGTGCACCACGAACATCAGGCCCAGACCGAGGTACGAGACCACGACGAAACTGCCGAGCTTGATGATGTCCTGCAGGTTGGAACCGGCAACCACTTTGGTCATCAGCGCCAGCACGCCGTACGGGGTCAGCTTCATCACCAGACGCACCAGACGCATCACCCAGGCTTGCAGGGTGTCGATGGCGTTGATCACTTTCTGACCTTTCTCGGCATCATCCTTGAGCAGTTGCAGCGCCGCGACCCCGAGGAACGCGGCGAAGATCACCACGCTGATGATCGAGGTCGGCTTGGCCCGCGCCAGATCGGCGAACGGGTTCTGCGGAATGAACGACAGCAGCAGCTGCGGCACATTCAGGTCGGCAACCTTGCCGGCGTAGTCGGTCTGGATGGTTTGCAGGCGGGCCATTTCCTGCGTGCCGGCGACCAGGCCTTCGGCGGTGAGGCCGAACAGGTTGGTCAGGCCGATACCGATCAGCGCCGCGATCGCGGTGGTGAACAGCAGGGTGCCGATGGTCAGGAAGCTGATCTTGCCCAGCGACGAGGCGTTGTGCAGACGCGCGACCGCACTGAGGATCGAGGCGAACACCAGCGGGATCACGATCATTTGCAGCAACTGCACGTAACCGTTGCCGACCAGATCGAACCAGCCGATCGAAGCTTTCAGTACCGGGTTGCCGGCACCGTAAACGGTGTGCAGGGCAACACCGAACGCTACGCCGAGTACCAGCGCGAGCAGGACTTTTTTCGCCAGGCTCCACGTCGTGTGGCGGGTTTGCGCCAGACCGAAGAGCAGGGCGAGGAACACCAGCAGATTGAGGATCAGCGGCAGATTCATGAAGACTCCGATAAGACTTGTGCCAGTCGCCTTCTTGGGCAACTGCGAACCGGCAAGCCTAACAGTTTGATTTCCAATGAATTAATACCGAAATCGCAGGTTGTCCGTCGTTTTTGGAATAAGCACTTGTCGCTCTCGGCAATGCAACTGGCGTTGAGGAGACGTAAGCGGTCGCTGACAGACGAGGACTGTCACACTTATTTGTTAGCGTCGATGTCTTTCAGTCAGGGAGAAAACGCCGATGAAGTTCGCACCGAAAATGCTCGCTGTGGTTCTTGGATTGGGCTTGGCCGCTCACGCATTCGCCACCGACCTGAAGCACTGGCCGGCGGATCAGGCCAAGGCACTCGACGCGATGATCGCCGCCAATGCCAACAAGGGTAACTACGCGGTGTTCGACATGGACAACACCAGTTACCGCTACGACCTTGAAGAGTCGTTGCTGCCGTTCATGGAAAACAAGGGCCTGATCACCCGCGACAAACTCGATCCCTCCCTGAAACTGATGCCGTTCAAGGACACCGCCGACCATAAGGAGAGCCTGTTCAGTTACTACTATCGCCTGTGCGAAGTCGACGACATGGTCTGCTACCCGTGGGTAGCACAGGTGTTCTCCGGCTTCACTCTCAAGGAACTCAAGGGCTACGTCGATGAGCTGATGGCGTCGGGCAAACCGGTGCCGGCGACCTATTACGAAGGCGATGTAGTGAAGAACATCGATGTGCAGCCGCCGAAAGTCTTCACCGGCCAGGCCGAGCTGTACAACAAGCTGATGGAGAACGGCATCGAGGTTTACGTGATGACCGCCGCTTCAGAAGAGCTGGTGCGCATGGTCGCGGCTGATCCGAAGTACGGCTACAACGTCAAACCGCAGAACGTGATCGGCGTGACCATGTTGCTGAAGAACCGCGAAACCGGCGAGCTGACGACCGCGCGCAAGCAGATCACCGCCGGCAAATATGACGAGAAGGCCAACCTCGGTCTGGAGTTGACGCCGTACCTGTGGACCCCGGCAACCTGGATGGCCGGCAAACACGCGGCGATCTTGACCTACATTGATGAGTGGAAAAAACCGGTACTGGTGGGCGGCGACACACCGAGCAGCGACGGCTACATGCTGTTCCACGATGTGGATGTAGCCAAGGGCGGCATTCACTTGTGGGTCAACCGCAAGGACAAATACATGACCCAGCTCAACGGCATGATGGCCAAACACGCAGCGGCGCAGGCCAAGGAAGGATTGCCGGTGACGGCGGACAAGAACTGGGTGATCGTCAAGCCTGAAGAAATCCAGTAAGCCCCCAATCCCTGTTGGAACTCAGATTCCAGAATCACTGACAGTCCCTTGTGGGAGCGGGCTTGCTCGCGAAGAGGGAGTGTCAGGCGGGAGATTTTTTGACCGGTAGACCGCTTTCGCGAGCAAGCCCGCTCCCACAGTTTTGATCTTCATTGTTTTTGGATCAGGCAAAAAAATGCCCCGCACTTTGGCCGGGCATTTTTGTTTTTGCGATTGACGCTTACAGCCCGTCGAGCATCGCCTTGTTACGCACCGCACCCTTGTCGGCGCTGGTCGCCAGCAGGGCGTAGGCCTTGAGCGCAGTGGTCACTTTGCGTGGACGCTGCTCGACCGGTTTCCAGCCTTTCTTGTCCTGTTCGACCCGGCGCGCAGCCAGTTCTTCATCGCTGACCAACAGGTTGATCGAGCGGTTCGGGATGTCGATCAGCACTTTGTCGCCGTCCTGCACCAGACCGATCGCGCCACCGGCCGCAGCCTCTGGCGAAGCGTGGCCGATCGACAAGCCGGAAGTACCGCCGGAGAAACGACCGTCGGTGAGCAACGCACAAGCTTTGCCCAGACCTTTGGACTTCAGGTACGAGGTCGGGTAGAGCATTTCCTGCATGCCCGGGCCGCCTTTCGGGCCTTCGTAGCGAATGATGACGATATCGCCTTCCTTCACTTCGTCGGCGAGGATGCCGCGCACCGCGCTGTCTTGGCTTTCAAAGATCTTCGCGTTGCCTTCGAAGACATGGATCGACTCGTCGACGCCGGCGGTTTTTACCACGCAACCGTCGAGAGCGATGTTGCCGTACAGCACGGCCAGGCCGCCTTCTTTCGAGTAGGCGTGTTCAAAGCTGCGGATGCAGCCGTTTTCACGGTCGTCATCGAGGGTTTCCCAACGAGTCGACTGGCTGAACGCGGTCTGGGTCGGGATGCCCGCCGGGCCGGCCTTGAAGAAGTGGTGCACGGCTTCATCGTCGGTCTGGGTGATGTCCCACTTGGCGATGGCTTCTTCCATGCTGCGGCTGTGCACGGTCGGCAGGTCGGTGTGCAGCAGGCCGCCACGGGCCAGCGAACCGAGAATGCTGAAGATGCCGCCAGCGCGGTGCACGTCTTCCATGTGGTACTTCTGGATGTTCGGCGCCACTTTGCACAGTTGCGGCACGCTGCGCGAGAGACGGTCGATGTCGCGCAGGTCGAAATCGATCTCGGCTTCCTGAGCCGCAGCCAGCAAGTGCAGGATGGTGTTGGTCGAACCGCCCATGGCGATGTCGAGCATCATCGCGTTCTCGAACGCCTTGAAGTTGGCGATGTTGCGCGGCAGCACGGACTCGTCGTTCTCGCCGTAGTAACGCTTGCACAGTTCGACGATGGTGCGACCGGCCTGCAGGAACAGCTGCTCGCGGTCGCTGTGGGTCGCGAGGGTCGAACCGTTGCCCGGCAATGCCAGGCCCAGCGCTTCGGTCAGGCAGTTCATCGAGTTGGCGGTGAACATGCCGGAGCATGAACCGCAGGTCGGGCAGGCGCTGCGCTCGTACTCGGCAACCTTCTCGTCAGAAGCGCTGGAGTCGGCGGCGATCACCATGGCGTCGACGAGGTCGAGGCCGTGGGAAGCGAGTTTGGTCTTGCCAGCTTCCATCGGGCCGCCGGAAACGAAGATCACCGGAATGTTCAGGCGCAAAGCGGCCATCAACATGCCCGGGGTGATCTTGTCGCAGTTGGAGATGCAGACGATGGCGTCGGCGCAGTGGGCGTTGACCATGTATTCGACAGAGTCGGCGATGATCTCGCGGCTCGGCAGCGAATAGAGCATGCCGTCGTGACCCATGGCGATGCCGTCATCCACGGCGATGGTGTTGAATTCTTTCGCTACGCCACCGGCGCGTTCGATTTCCCGGGCAACCAGTTGACCGAGGTCTTTGAGGTGCACGTGGCCCGGCACGAACTGGGTGAAGGAGTTGGCAATGGCGATGATCGGCTTCTTGAAGTCGTCATCTTTCATCCCGGTGGCGCGCCACAGTGCGCGGGCGCCGGCCATGTTGCGGCCGTGGGTGGATGTTTTCGAGCGGTAATCTGGCATGGAGCACTCCGGGCGGCTAATCAGGTATCAAAAGGGAGTGAGCTTCTATTGACGTCTGGAACACTCAGAAATGGCCGTGTGTCCTGGATGTTGCCGATGACTTTGCGGGATCGCCGCTTGCCTCAGCCTGAGCTCATAAACCCGCCGGGGGATGAATGGCGATGAATCAGCCGATTCTACACCGCTGGCGTCTGGAGGGAATGGCGCAAAGTGTTGTTCCAGTGCCGACGGTGCGTATGGCATGACGACCGGCAGGCTCAATCGCTGCCAGAGGGCGTGACGGCGCCGTTCTCGATAATGCTGGCGCGATGGCTGATCCTCTTGTTCAGCGCCAGCGCGATGCAACTCAGCAGGACAAAACAGTAGCCGAGAGTGGCCTGCAGGTTGCCTGGACTCAGGCTGATCAGCGCACTGATCAACCCGCCGCAGATGAAGATGATCGTGCTACCTGCCGAGGCCGAAGTACCGGCGTTCTCCGGGAACAGGCCCATGGCGCGTGAGGTGGCGGCCGGGCGTGCAATGGTGGTGCCGGCGGTGCAGATCAGCATAGGGATCAATACCGTGACGGGCGAGAGTGCGAAGTACTGCGACAGGAATAGCATCACCAGCCCTGCCAGCAGAATCAGGCTCAACCCGGCCACGATCTGTTGCGCAGAGCTGATGCGCCGGCTCAACAGCGTGGCGGCAATCCCGCCGGTCACATAGGCCGCACCGTAGATCAGCAGGATCAGCGAGAAGTCGTAGGCTGACAGCTGCAACTGATCCATGAAGATCAATGGCGAAATGACGATGAACGAGAAGTGGCAGGCGAACGCGAAAGCCGAAATCAGCCAGTAGCCGACGAACTCGAAATCCCCCAGCACCCGTCGATAGGCGCTGAGAAAGTTGAGCGGTGTGCCCTTGGCGACTGGCCGACCGCCGTCCAGAAACAGCCAGGCCTTGAGCAACACCACCGCCGCCAGTGCGATGAACAGCCAGAAGCTGCCACGCCAGCCCAGGGTCGCCTGCAGAAAGGTTCCGGCCAGCGGTGATATGGAGATGAAGATCCCGGTGGCGGTCACCATCAGGATCCGCAGGCGATCGCGCTCTGCGCCCTCGAACAGATCCTGCACCAGCGCCTGTGACAGGACGAAACAGCCACAACCGATGGCCTGCACGATGCGAAAAGTCATGAACAATGTGTAGTCGCTGGTCATTACGCAGCCGATGGCGCCGAGGATCGAGACAGCCATGCCGGCGAGCAGTAACCCCTTGCGCCCGATGATGTCGGACAACGGCCCGATCAACAGTTGGGCAAAGGCAATGCCCACCGCGAACAGGCTGATCGACAGGGCGATGTCGGTCGGAGTGCTGGCGAAGTGTTCAGCCAGCGCCGGGAACGACGGCAGCAGGACGTCCAGCGGAAACACCCCCAGCAGCACCATGGCCAAAAGCAGGCTGATCGCCCCGCGTCGTTGTCGGGTCGTTACCACCGTTCTTCCTTCAAGCATCGATCAGTCCTGCCTTGGCGAAAAGTTTGCGGTTGTTGGGTAGCGCGAAGAATCCGGCTTTTTCGAGTGCAGCAAGCGTAGCCGTCGCTCCGGATCGGGCACGCTGGCGGCTGGCCTGTTCGTTGGTCAGGCTGTCGAGGATTTCCTTGATCGCACCTTCGCCAATGCCGGCGCGGCGCAGGCTTTGGTGCAGCCATTGCTCGTCGACTTCGAAGAAGGTCGCCAGGGTCTCCAGCAAGGTTCTGGCCGCAAAGGCGCGCTGGCGGCTGTTCAGGGTCAACCAGAGGTAGTGAAAGACCTCGGAAAAAAAACGGCTGTGGCGCGCTTCATCAGCGAGGTGGTCGCGCAGCATGTCGTTCACGCTGCTGACCAGCGTTTCCCGACACACATCCAGCAACTCCCGGGCAATGATGGTTTCGGAGACGAAGCCGAGCAGAAACCATGCCAGCGGGCGTTTGCTCTCCGGCGTTCGGGCGATCTGACCGGTCAGGCGGGTGATGCGCAGCGGCATCTGTGGACGACCGGTGAAACCATGCAGTTCGGCGATCTGTTCGGCCAGATGATGGGAGAACAATGCGTGATAACCCTCGTCGGTATAGAGCTGCAGCGCGGCGGTTTTCATCCTTGACGGAATGTGCGCGGGCAACTCACCGTGGACGATGGTTTCCACGGCGCGGTTGACGATGCGGTGTTCCAGCAGCGTGGTGTAGTCGAGAAAGTGCACCAGGTGGTTGGCAGCCAGCCGATGCATGACCTTGCTGCCTGCGGCTTCGATCGCCGGGTGGGACAGATACGGCAGGAATGCCGGCGGAAACCAGAAGCGGGTTTGCAGTTGCAACGGCAGGTCTGCCGGCAACTGGTAGTCGTGCCGGCTGGTGCGTACCGAAGCGTGGTTGTTCCAGTCGCCGAGGGTGAATCGAAGCGCCCAGGACTCTGGCGCTTCGGGCTGATCCACGGTTGATGCGCTCATTTGCGCGTCTCCTGCAACAGGTCGCGCATTTCCTGACACATCGCCTGACCGTCGCTAGCGCCGCAGCCGACAAAGAACAACGGTTGTTCAGCGCTGCCTTCGAGTTTGAGCAGGGCTTCGACCTGGCGGTCGGTGAATGCCCCGGTCAGCCACGTTCCCAGGCCCAGCGCTGTGGCCACCAGTTGAAAGGTTTGCGACAGATGACCCGCCTCGACAAACGCCATGCGATAGGCGCGTGAGTGTTCATACTTCCACCAGAGCTTGTCGAAACGAGCGGTGATAAACAGACCCAGTGGCAGGTTATTGATGAAGTGCTGACCCGCCAGCAAATGACCCAGCGCGGGGTCGGGCAAAGGATTGACCCGGCTGAGTGCGTGTTCTGCCGAGTGGTAGGCGTAGACACCCGGTTCGAGGCCCTCGATATTGCGTGCCAGAAGAAATCCTTCACAGGCATTCAACCCGCCACCTGAAGGACTGCTGCGGCGGGCGCCGAGGCCCTCGGCGATGCTCTCGTCGCGGTCATTGTCGCGATGGCGAAGAAAGCCCAGCGAGAGGTACAGCAGTGTACCGACGTCATTGAGCGTGATTGCTGCGCCAGTGAAGGAGCGGCAGGTTTTTCTCAGGCGCAGGACATTGCCCAAGCTGGCAACGGTCAGGGCCGCGGAGGCGGGCAGGGCGATTCGAGGTTCGTCTTGAGGTGTCGATCGATCTAGTGCGGGGGCCGGTGTAGTCAGCACCGCGTTGCAATGGTTCAGGTATTGCCTGGACCACTCGTGAATATTCTGGGGTATCTGTTCGCAGGGAATGTTCTGGGTGCCAATATGATAAATCTTCGACAATTCATCCCAGCCCCATGGCGGACTGTCTATTTTTGCAACGGTTAATATGCCCGCGTTCAGAAGTTGTGAGTCTATTATGTTGCGTCTGTCGAACTGTTCCGGGTTATTGATAAGTTGTGCAAGTCGACAAGAGTAAGTCAGGTCAAGTTCATGTTGGGTGTGGTCTTTATAGTTCCAGACTATTTGTCCGGGCGTGCGCGGCAATATGAATAAATAGGGATTGATATGCATGTTGTGTTCATCGCTCTGGAACGGGTCGGAAGAACGCTGGGGTGCCGGCACTCCCCAGCGTTCTGGCTCACTTAGCGGGCTTTAGGCGCAACCAGGAAGGCCAGGTTTGCGATTTGGTTGGTTTCCAGAGTAATTGCTTTCATAAGTATGAACTCCTTGTTCATTGAGAGTGAATGTCACCGTCGTGGTGACAACTTAATAATAGGTTGTAATGAATTATTGGCAAGCGATACTTGGGTAGGAAATTTCTATTAATTTTGTCGGAGTGGGCGTGCTGCAAGGGCAAACTTGTAAGTATTAGATGTTGAAATGTAATGCGCAGGGAAATGTCCTGCATGCATGTAGGAAGTTAGTTGTAGGAAAGAGGAAGAAATTCGACGACATTGCATCGCCGTAAAGCCAACGGGAAGCCCGCAGGCTCCCCGTTTCATGGGCCGATCAGCTGTTAGGCAGCAGGCGGCAGGTGATGCTCTTGATGTAGCGAGTCTCGGCGATGGCCGGGTGTACCGGGTGGTCCGGGCCCTGACCACCGCGTTCGAGCATCTGGATGTTGCGGTCCAGGTGACGGGCGCTGGTCAGCAGGATGTTCTGCAGATCGTCTTCCGGCAGGTGCATCGAGCACGAAGCGCTGACCAGAATGCCGTCCTTGGTCAGCAGGCGCATGGCTTGCTCGTTCAGACGACGGTAGGCGCCTTCACCGTTCTTCATGTCTTTCTTGCGCTTGATGAACGCTGGCGGGTCGGCAACGATCACGTCGAAACGTTCTTCGCTGGCCTTGAGTTCCTTCAGAGCTTCGAAGACGTCGCCTTCGATGCAGGTCATCTTGTCGGCGAAGCCGTTCAGCGCGGCGTTACGCTCGACGCCGTCGAGGGCGAAGCCCGACGCGTCGACGCAGAACACTTCGCTGGCACCGAACGCCGCAGCCTGCACGCCCCAGCCACCGATGTAGCTATAGAGGTCGAGCACGCGTTTGCCCTTGGCGTAAGGGGCGAGGCGGGCGCGGTTCATGCGGTGGTCGTAGAACCAGCCGGTTTTCTGGCCGCCAATGACCGGCGCTTCGAACTTCACGCCGTTCTCTTCCAGGGCGACCCACTCCGGCACCAGGCCGAACACGGTTTCGACGTAACGGTTGAGGCCTTCGGCATCACGGGCGGCGGAGTCGTTCTTGAACAGAATGCCGCTTGGCTTGAGCACTTGGGTCAGTGCGGCGATCACGTCATCTTTATGCGCTTCCATGGTCGCCGAGGCGATCTGCACCACGAGGATGTCGCCGAAACGGTCGACCACCAGACCCGGCAGCAGGTCGGAGTCGCCGTAGACCAGGCGGTAGAACGGTTTGTCGAACAGGCGCTCGCGCAGCGACAGGGCCACGTTCAGGCGATGTACCAGCAGTGATTTGTCCAGCGGCAGTTTGATGTCGCGCGACAGCAGACGAGCGCAGATCAGGTTGTTCGGGCTCATCGCGACGATGCCCAGCGGCTTGCCGCCGGCGGCTTCGAGGATCGCCTGATCGCCGGCCTTGAAGCCGTGCAGTGGGGTGGCGGCCACATCGATTTCGTTGCTGTAGACCCACAAGTGGCCGTTGCGCAGGCGACGGTCGGCGTTGGCTTTGAGGCGCAGGCTAGGCAGGGACATGACGTCGCTCCGGAAAAAAGAGCGGGAGTATACCGTGTTGCTCGGCCTGATTGGCTGGTGAGTGGACATGTGGCAAGTCATTGCCGGTGGAAGACATTACCTGTGGCGAGGGGATTTATCCCCGATCGGCTGCGCAGCAACCGCAAACCCCCAACGCAGTTTTCTGACTGACCGCGTGAGTCGATCTGGGACAGCTGCGCTGTCCATCGGGGATAAATCTCCTCACCACATAAACTCACAAGCCCACAGATCAGGCAGAGAGCGCGTCGATCAACTCACGGTTGAACGCTGGAATATCGTCCGGCTGACGGCTGCTGATCAGGTGGCCGTCCTTGACCACTTCTTTATCCACCCAGTTGGCCCCGGCATTGACCAGGTCATCCTTGAGCGTCTTGTAGCTGGTCAGGGTCTTGCCGTTGACCAGCCCGGCGGAAATCAGCAGCCAGCTGCCGTGGCAGATCACCGCGATCGGTTTGCCGGCGGAGGCGCCGGTCTTGACCAGGTGCTGGGCATCCTGGTCGATGCGGATGGTGTCGGAGTTCTGCACGCCGCCCGGCAGGACGATCGCGTCGTACTGCTCGCTGCTGGCGCCTTGAAAGGTCTGATCGACCTTGAAGTCATCCGCCGGTTTGTCGTGGTTCCAGCCTTTGACCTTGCCGGCCTCGGCCGAGAGGATGTCGACCTGAGCGCCGGCTTGCTCCAGTGCTTGCTTGGGGCCGGTCAATTCGACCTGTTCGAAACCGTCTGTTACTAAAATGGCGACGCGTTTGCCAGTGAGGGAAGTAGCCATCGATAAGCTCCTGAGTCTGCGGGAAATTACCGCCGAGCCGGTGCTTGATTGTCCGGTCGGCCTTACAAAGTCCGAAGCCTGAACGTGAATGAAAGTTCCTGACAATTGCCCACTGGTGTGTCGTCCTGCGGTTTTTAGAGGTTAGAATCGCCGCCTGTCCCAGAGTGTGTACTTATGTCCCAAGAGCTGACCACCGAACAGATTCAACAATCCCTGCAAGGCATCAGCGTGCCCGCGCAGCCGCAGATCATGGTGGATCTGCAGATGGAGCAGTACATGCCCGACCCGGACCTGGAGGTGATCGCCAAGCTGATCGCCCAGGATCCCGGCCTGTCCGGTTCTCTGCTGAAAATCGTCAACTCGCCGTATTACGGCCTGAGCAACAAGATCACTTCGATCCAGCGTGCGGTGAATCTGTTGGGCAGCCGTTCGATCATCAACCTGATCAACGCGCAGTCGATCAAGGGCGAGATGAACGATGACACCATCGTCACCCTCAACCGTTTCTGGGACACCGCCCAGGACGTGGCGATGACCTGCCTGACCCTGGCCAAGCGCATCGGCACCCAAGCCGGTGATGAAGCCTATGCCTTGGGGCTGTTCCACGACTGCGGCGTGCCGTTGATGCTGCAGCGCTTCCCCAACTACATGTCGGTACTGGAAAAGGCTTACGCCAATGCCAGCGCCGAATGCCGGGTGGTGGACACCGAGAACGCCGAGTTCAATACCAACCACGCCGTGGTCGGCTACTACACCGCCAAGTCGTGGCGCCTGCCGGAACACGTCAGCACGGCGATCGCCAATCACCACAATGCGCTGGCGATCTTCAGCGACGAATCCTCGCGCAACAGCCAGATGAAGAATCTGCTGGCGATCTTGAAGATGGCCGAGCACATCTGTGCGTCTTATCGGGTGCTGGGCAACCAGACTGAAGACCACGAGTGGAACAGCATTGGCCCGCTGATTCTCGATTACGTCGGTCTGTCGGACTACGATTTCGAAACCCTCAAACAGACGATCCGCGACCTCGGCGCGCATTGATTCGAGGACACCATGCCTGAACTGCCGGAAGTCGAAACCACCCGCCGGGGCATTGCTCCGCACCTGGAAGGCCAGCGCGTCAGCCGGGTGATCGTACGTGACCGCCGGCTGCGCTGGCCGATCCCCGAAGATCTCGATGTGCGCCTGTCCGGGCAGCGCATCGTGATGGTCGAGCGGCGGGCCAAGTATTTGCTGATCAATGCCGAAGTCGGCACGCTGATCAGTCACCTGGGCATGTCGGGCAACCTGCGGCTGGTGGAGGTCGGGTTGCCGGCGCTCAAGCACGAGCACGTCGATATCGAGCTGGAATCCGGTCTAGCGCTGCGTTACACCGATCCGCGCCGTTTCGGCGCGATGCTGTGGAGCACCGATCCGCTCAATCACGAACTGCTGATACGCCTCGGGCCGGAGCCATTGACCGATCTGTTCGACGGCGAGCGCCTGTTCCAGCTGTCGCGTGGGCGTTCGATGGCGGTCAAGCCGTTCATCATGGACAACGCGGTGGTGGTGGGTGTCGGCAACATTTACGCGACCGAAGCGCTGTTCGCTGCCGGGATCGATCCGCGCCGCGGAGCCAAAAGCATCTCCCGGGCGCGGTATCTGAAGCTGGCGATCGAGATCAAACGAATTCTTGCTGCAGCCATCGAGCGCGGCGGCACCACGTTGCGGGATTTCATCGGCGGTGACGGGCAACCGGGGTACTTCCAGCAGGAGCTGTTCGTTTATGGCCGTGGCGGCGAGCACTGCAAGGTCTGCGGCACCGGCCTGCGGGAAGTGAAGCTGGGGCAACGGGCCAGTGTGTTCTGTCCGCGCTGCCAGACCTGAGGCAAAAATCTGAAAAAGTCCTACGGTCTATAGTGAGTGGTCTCACTGTTCAGCCCGAAGGATCGTGCCATGAAGTCCTTGCAAGTCCTGTTTGCCGCACTGCTGCTGTGTTCCAGCCTGGCCGTTCAAGCCGCGGAAAACGGCAGCGGTGATCCTCGCTACGCCATCCAGAACCCTCCCGCCTACGCCATGATCGGCGATTTGCTGATTGCCCGACCTTTATTGGTGGTGGCAACGGTGCTGGGTGCGGGGGTGTTTGTGGTGTCATTGCCGTTTACCGCGCTGGGTGGCGGGGTAGGTGATGCGGGGCAGGCGCTGGTGGTGGATCCGGCGAAAGCGGCGTTTGTGCGCTGTTTGGGGTGTACAGGGGAGGGGTTTGAGCAGCGCGAGTGAGCTGATCAGGATGGTGTGGTGTTGCTGATGGCCCTTTCGCGAGCAAGCCCGCTCCCACCATTGAAATGCATTCCAACTGTGGGAGCGGGCTTGCTCGCGAAGAGGCCCGAAAGAGCGCTACAAAATTGCCGGATCAGGCCTTGCCGGTAATCTTGCGGTACTTTTCCATCAACTGTTCTTCAGTCTCAGGATGCGCCTCGTCCAGTGGAATGCAATCCACCGGGCAGACCTGCTGGCACTGCGGTTCGTCGTAATGGCCGACGCACTGGGTGCACAGGTTCGGGTCGATCACGTAGATCTCTTCGCCTTGGGAAATCGCGGCGTTCGGGCACTCGGGTTCGCAGACGTCGCAGTTGATGCAATCGTCGGTGATGATCAGGGACATGCTAACTCCAGCCGGGGCGGCAGGCCCGGGCGCTATAAATCAATGCGCGCAATTGTGCCGCATTGGCGCCCGCAGTGCACGCGGGCGCCGTTTGAACGGTCGTTACTTCTTGAAGCGCAGGGTCAGGGCATCGGCCACGGCCGGGTGCACGAACTTGCTGATATCGCCGCCCAGCGCGGCGATTTCCCGCACCAGCGTCGAGGAAATGAACGAATAACGCTCGGACGGGGTGAGAAACAGGCTCTCGACGTCCGGGGCCAGTTGGCGGTTCATGTTGGCCAGCTGGAATTCGTATTCGAAGTCCGACACCGCACGCAGGCCACGCAGGAACACATTGGCGTTCTGCTCCTTGGCGAAATGCGCCAGCAGCGTCGAGAAGCCGACCACTTCGACGTTGGGCAGGTGTTTGGTGACCTCGCGAGCCAGCTCAACCCGTTGTTCCAGCGGGAACAGCGGGTTTTTCTTCGGGCTGGCGGCGACCGCAATGATCACGTGATCGAACAGGCGCGAGGCGCGTTCGACCAGATCGCCATGCCCTTTGGTAATAGGGTCGAAGGTACCTGGGTACAACACTCGGTTCATCGCGTCGTCCTGGCGGGAGTCCGTTGGGGAGTCGGATGGTATCGCAGCCGTCCCGGTCGGCCAAGTCGCCTGTTGGGTAAGAAAGCACTATAGACGACGCGATAAACCGGTTTTTTCACGGATTTCTCAGCCGATCGGCGAGGGCTGTCGCCAGCTGCGCGGTCAGGCCATACACCGACAATTGCGGGTTGGCGCCAATGCTGGTGGGGAACAGCGAGCCATCGTGAATCGACAGATTGCTCAGTTGATGATGCCGGCCAAGGCTGTCGGTGACTGCGTTTTTCGGGTCTTCGCCCATCGCACAACCGCCCATCACGTGGGCACTGCCCAGGCGCGTGCGATACAGCTCAAGGCTCAGACCGTTGATCAGCGTGCGGGCTTCGGCCAGGGTTTTCACGTAGCGCGCATCGGCGTGCATCGGCATCACGGCTTTGGCGCCGCCGGCAAACTGGATCTCGGCCATGCTGTGAAAGGCGCGGCGCAGGCCCTCCCAGGCGTAAGGCGAGACTTGATAGTCGAGCACTGGCGAACCGTCGCCGCGCAATTCGACGCTGCCGCCGGGGCTGTCCGGGTGGAAACCGTCGCGCAGCAAGGCGAGCATCGCGTGGGTGTGCGGCAGGTCGGCCATGTGTTCGGCGTTCTGCGTACCGAAACCGCCGAGCAAGGTCGCCGCCAGCGCTGGTTGCAGCGGCGGCACTTCGAGTTTGTAGCCAATCGGCCCACTGGTGCCGTCCTTCCACTGGAAATGATCCGAGTAGATCGACTGCGGCGCGCCGTAGAACGGATTGATCACCTCGTCGAAACGCCCGGCGGACATGTTCACCAGATGCAGGAACGTGCGTTTGCCGAGGCGCTGATGCGGATCCGGTGCATCCGAGCGCAGCAGCAGTGCCGGGCTGTTGATGCCACCGCCGGCCAGCACGTAATGCCGGGCCTTGACCGTGATTTTGCGTCCGGTCGGCGCGACGCAACGCTCGTCCATCGCCACGCATTGCAGGCCGGTGATCTTGTCGCCGCTGATCAACAGCTTTTCCGCGCGGGCCAGGTACAGCAACTCGCCGCCCTTTTCCAGGGTCGCCGGAATGGTGGTGACCAGCATCGACTGCTTGGCGTTGGTCGGGCAGCCCATGCCGCAATAGCCAAGGTTCCAGCAGCCACGCACGTTGCGCGGGATCACGTGCCAGCTGTAGCCGAGTTGCTCGCAGCCCTTGCGGATCACGTCGTTGTTGGCGTTGGGCGGCACCATCCATGGCGCGACGCCGAGACGCTGCTCCATTTTTTCGAACCACGGCGCCATCTCGGACGGGCTGTGGCCTTTGACGTTGTGTTCCTTGGCCCAGTGCTCGAGGGTCGGCTCGGGCGTGCGGAAACTCGAGGTCCAGTTGATCAGCGTGGTGCCGCCGACCGCACGGCCCTGGAGGATGGTAATCGCGCCGTCCTTGCTCATGCGGCCGATGCCTTCCTGATAGAGGCTGCTGTAGGCCTGGTCTTCGAGCATCTTGAAGTCGGAACTGGTCTTGAGCGGGCCTTCTTCGATCAGCAGCACTTTGTAACCGGCGACGCTGAGGATTTCTGCCGTGGTGCCGCCACCGGCACCGCTGCCGATGATCGCCACATCGGCTTGCAGCGTCAGGTCGCCGGTCAGTTGGGCGCCGTTGTAGGTTTTCCAGCCACGGGCGAGGCCTTCGCGGAACGGGTCGGGTACGGGCATTGATCAGGTTCTCTTTATTATTCTGGGAGCGGTGGTGTGGTGGCTGGCGCCTTCGCGAGCAAGCTCGCTCCCACATTGAAATGCATTCCCTTGTGGGAGCGAGCATGCTCGCGAACGGCGCGACTCGGTTTCAGACCG
>NZ_JASCPO010000065.1:0-29149 GCF_029960145.1 Pseudomonas sp. PS01299
GGGCTTGCTCGCGAATGCGGCGGCACATTCAACATTGATGGCGGCTGACACTCCGCCTTCGCGAGCAAGCCCGCTCCCACAGGGGATTAGTGGTGTTTCAGATATCGAGGACTTCCATCTCGCGCAGCACTTCACCCACTGCTGCCACGGCCTGGCGCATTTCGTCCGGGTTGACGTGGCCGATGCAGCCGACGCGGAAGGTTTCGACCTGGGTCAGTTTGCCGGGGTAGAGGATGTAACCCTTGGCCTTGACCCGTTCGTAGAAGTCCTTGAACTGGTAACGCGGGTCTTGCGGGGCATGGAAGGTGGCGATGATCGGGGCCTGGATCGCTGCCGGCAGGAAGCTGCGCAGCCCGAGCTTGCCCATCTCTTCCATCAGCGCCTGACAGTTGGCGGCGTAGCGCGCATGGCGAGCGGGCAGGCCACCTTCTTCGTTGTATTGCAACAACGCTTCATGCAGCGCCGCGACCACGTGGGTCGGCGGGGTGAAGCGCCACTGGCCGGTCTTCTGCATGTAGCTGTGCTGGTCATGCAGGTCCATCGCCAGCGAGTGCGAATTGCCGGCGGCAGCAGCCAGTGATTCCTTGCGGGCGAAGACAAAACCCATCCCCGGCACGCCTTCCAGACACTTGCCCGAAGCGGCGATCAGCGCATCGAACGGCACTTTTTGCGCGTCCACCGGCAGTGCGCCGAACGAGCTCATGGCATCGATGATCAGGCGTTTGCCGTGTTGTTGCACGACGTCCGCGATTTCCGGCAGCGGGTTGAGGATGCCGGTGCTGGTTTCGCAGTGGATCAGCGCGACATGGGTGATGTCGCCATCGGCGCGCAGCAGGCGGTCGACGTCGGCAGCGGTGGTCGGTTCGTCTTCGGCGGTTTCGAAGGTGCTGAACGAGCGGCCGAGCACTTCGCAGATCTTCGCCAGACGCTTGCCGTAGGCACCGTTGATCAGCACGAGGATTTTGCCGTCACGCGGTACCAAGGTGCCGATGGCGGCTTCGACAGCGAAGGTGCCGCTGCCCTGCAATGGCACGCAGTGGTGAGTGGCGGCGCCGTTGAGGATTGCCAGCAATTGCTCGCAGAGGCTGGCGGTCAGTTGATTGAAGCGGTCATCCCATGACCCCCAGTCGATCATCATTGCCTGGCGGGTGCGGGCCGACGTGGTCAACGGGCCGGGAGTGAGCAGGATGGGTGCGGCAGTACTCATTCGTGTGTCCTCGCGATAGCGCTGTGGGATGAAGCTACGGGGCATACGTTGCAATTCGGCGGTCTATCAATCAAATTGTTTGTTGTTATGCCAGCCATCAGTGAGGGTTATCCATGAATCTGTTCCAGCTGCGCGCCTTCGACGCCGTGGCCCGGGAAGGCAGCTTTACCCGCGCGGCGGCGCGCCTGTTCATCAGTCAGCCGGCGGTCACCGGACACATCAAGGCGCTGGAGGAGCACTACCAGATCACCCTGTTACGGCGCACCGCGCGTCGGGTCGAACTGACCGAGGAGGGCACCAAACTGGCGGCGATTACCCGCGCGATGTTCGGTTTGGCCGAAGAAGCGCAAACCCTGCTCGAAGCCAATCGTCAGTTGCTCACCGGGCGCCTCGAAGTGGCGGCGGACGGTCCGCACATGGTCATGCCGATGCTCGCCAGCCTGCGTGCGCGCTATCCTGGAATCACGGTGAACCTGCGTCTGGGCAATGCGCAGGAAACCCTCGCCGCGCTGTTGTCCGAGCATGCCGACGTGGCGGTGCTGACCGAGGTCGAACCGCGCAAGGGCCTGCATCTGCAAGCGTTGAGCGAATCGCGGATCTGCGCGCTGGTGCCGGCGGCGCATGCGTGGGCGCAGCGTGCCGGCGAAGTGAAGCTCAAGGAGCTGGATCAGGTGATCATGGTGTTGCGCGAGCCGAGTTCGATCACCCGGCGCACCTTTGATCAGGCGTGTGCGCAGGCGGCGGTGAATCCGCGGGTGCTGCTGGAACTGGACAGCCGTGAGGCGGTGACCGAAGCGGTGGCGGCGGAGCTGGGGGTGGGTGTGGTGTCGTCGGTGGAGGTCAGCCATGACCCGCGGGTGGTGGCGATTCCGATTGTCGGCGACGGGCTGGTCAATCGGCACATGATTGGCTGCATGGAGCGGCGGCGGGAGTTGCGCTTGATTCAGGCGTTCTTCGGTCTGGCGCCGGCCTGATACACCGTGTTGCTCCAATCGCGAGCAGGCTCACTCCTACAAGTGTTGTGGGGAGCACACAATGTTTGACCGACATAGATCCTCTGTAGGAGTGAGCCTGCTCGCGATGAGGCCAGACCGGTTTACCCAAGGCTCTCGCGCACCATATCGAGAAATGTCGCCACCACCCGCCGCGAACTCTGCTCGCGCAAGCACACCAGCGTCTCGGTCAATCGTCGGGTGCAATCGGTAATCGGCAACGCGCAGACTCGCGAATCCGCGCCAAACTCCGCCGCCGACACCACCCCCACACCGATCCCCACCACCACCGCCTCGCGCGCGGCTTCCCGGCCCTCGACCTGGATTGCCGGACGAATGCGAAAACCGGCGCGGGCCATTTCTTCTTCCAGAGTCTGGCGGGTTACCGAGCCGTGCTCGCGCAGCACCAGCGGCGTGTCATCGAGATCGGCCAGACAGATCGACTCGCGCTCGGCCCACGGGTGATGGCGCGAGACGAACGCCACCATCGGGTCGTTGCGTAGCGGCACGCACAGCAGACGTTCATCAGTGACATCGCGCCCGAGCAGCGCCAGATCGGCCTGATAGTTGAACAGGCGAAACAGCGATTCATCGGTGTTACCGGTCTCGATCTTCACGCTGATCCCCGGATACCGCTCGCAGAACCGCGCGATCTGCGGCAGCACGTGTATCGGTGCGTCCACTGCGAGAATCAGGCTGCCAGTCTGCAACGCCTGGGATTCCTGCAGCAGTTCCTGGGCTTCAGCCTCGATCACAAACAGCCGCTGAGTAATCGCCAGCAGCCGCTCACCGAGATCGGTCAGGCGCACCGAACGCTTGTTGCGATGGAACAGCAACACACCAAAGCGCTCTTCGAGTTTGCGCACCTGGTCGGAAATTGCCGGTTGCGTGAGAAAAAGCCGTTCGGCGGCTTTGGTAAAGCTTCCATGGACGGCCACGGCGTGGAAGGCTTTGAGCTGGGCGTGGGACACCGACATGCAGCCTCCAGTAACAAGCTGAGCTTATGTGTGAAATACGATAAATCGATTTTATTTATTAAACAGTAATTGCTTTGATCCGCTCACGCCAGCGCTGACTGTCCGCTCGGACAGCAGCGTCGGCGATGAGCCTGTGCGTGCAACAACAGGACTCATCTGACCGCTATCGCCATCAGGGATGGGGCGCTGGCGCAGTGCTCAACAATAAAAACACAGGCGTTTACTAAACGATTCTGCCGGCACACTCACACCCTGAGGTCAGAACCACAATGAACAAGCACATCGGCACCATTGCGCGTTGGCGCATGCAGATTTTCGCTGTCACCTGGCTCGCGTACGCCGCTTTCTATTTCACCCGCAAAGCATTTTCGGTGGCCAAACTGGGCATCGCCGAAGACCCGACCTTCATGCTCGACAAGATGGCCATGGCCAACCTCGATGCGATCTATCTGGCGGCCTACGCCATCGGCCAATTCACTTGGGGCATGCTTGCCGACCGTTTCGGCCCGAGGGTCGTGGTGCTTGGCGGGCTGCTGATTTCCGCTGGTGCGGCATTGGTGATGGGCAGTTTCGCGACCTTGCCGATCTTCGCCACTTGCATGCTGATCCAGGGGCTGGCGCAGTCCACCGGCTGGTCGGGATTGTGTAAAAACCTTGGGAGTTTCTTCCCGGCGCAGCAGCGTGGGCGGGTGCTCGGATTGTGGAGCTCCTGCTATGCGTTTGGCGGTCTGGTGGCCTCGCCGTTCGCCGGCTGGTGGGCGTATACGCTGATGGGCACCTGGCACGCGGCGTTCATTTCCAGCGCGGCCGTGGTCGCGGTGGTGGCGCTGTTGTTCTTCATTTTTCAGCGCAACAAACCGGAAGACGTCGGCCTGCCGGCGGTGGAGCCGGAGCCGGAACTCAGTGCCGCGGAAACCGAAGCCAACAGCAAGCTCAGCGTCTGGGAGCCGTTGAAGGAAATCCTGCGCAACCGCACGGTGCTGGTGCTGGGCCTGGCGTATTTCATGTTGAAACCGGCGCGTTACGCGATTCTGTTGTGGGGCCCGGTGATCGTCTTTGAGCAGATGCCGAGTGTCGGCAAGGTCGGCGCGGCGATCATTCCCACCTCGTTCGAACTGGCCGGGTTGCTCGGGCCGATCATGATCGGTCTGGCCTCGGACAAACTGTTCGGCGCCCGGCGCATGCCGGCCTGCGTCCTCAGTCTGCTGGCACTGACCGTAACGTTGGCGCTGTTCATGGGCGCGTTGCACACCGGCAGCGTGATGCTGGTGGTGGCGTTGCTGTTTGTCATGGGCCTGACCCTGTACGGGCCGGATTCGATGATCAGCGGCGCGGCCGCCATTGACTTCGGCAAGGCCAAGGCCGGCGCCACGGCGGCCGGCTTCGTCAACGGCTGCGGCTCGGTCGGCGCAGTGCTCGGCGGATTGCTGCCAGGTTACTTCGATTCGGTGACGGTGTTCATCGTCTTCGCCGGCTGCGCATTGTTCTCGGCGCTGGTGCTGATTCCGCACTGGAACAGCCGCCCGGTCGGGGTGATGGAACCGCGCGCGGCCATTCCCAATTGCCCACTGACCATCAAACCCCTGCGTAACTGAAAACCCTTGCCCTGCGGCCTGCTGCGGCGCTCGCGGCAGGCTGTGTCGTGGCCATCTGACTGGAGAATCCCATGCGACCGTTTTGGCTAGAGCAAGCCTTGCAGGCCGATCCATCCGCGACGTGTCCGTCGCTGCAAGGCGAAGTGCGCAGCGACGTGTGCATCGTCGGCGGCGGCTACACCGGGTTGTGGACGGCGATCATGCTCAAGCAGCAGAACCCGGAACTCGACGTATTGCTGATCGAAGCCGACATCTGCGGCGCCGGTGCCAGTGGGCGCAACGGTGGGTGTGCGTTGTCGTGGTCGGCCAAGTATTTCACCCTCGAGCGGCTGTTCGGCGTCGAGGAGGCGGTGCGCCTGGTCAAGGAATCCGAGCGCAGCATCCACGCCATCGGCGCGTTCTGCGAACAGTTCGGCGTCGATGCCGATTACCGCCTCGACGGCACGCTGTACACCGCCACCAACCAGGCGCAGGTCGGTTCGACCGACGCCGTGATCACGGCGCTTGAGCGCAACGGCATCAACTCGTTCACCCAGCGTCCGCTGGCCGATGTGCAGCGCATGGCCGGTTCCAGCAAGCATCTGGAAGGCTGGTTCTCGCCAGCGGCAGCCAGTGTGCAGCCGGGCAAACTGGTGCGCGGGCTGCGTCGGGTGGCGTTACAACTGGGCGTGAAGATCCACGAGAACACGGCGATGACCGGCCTGGAGGAGGGCCGTCCGGCGCGCATTCACACCGCTGGCGGCTGCGTGATAGCCGACCGTGTGGTACTGGCGATGAATGCGTGGATGGCCCGGGCGTTTCCACAGTTCGAACGTAGCGTGGCGATTGTCTCCAGTGACATGCTGATCACCGAGCCGCGCCCGGATCTGCTGCAGGAAATCGGTTTGACCAGCGGTGTCACGGTGCTCGATTCGCGGATTTTCGTGCACTACTACCACAACACGCCGGACGGCCGGATCATGCTTGGCAAGGGGGGGAATACCTTCGCGTTTGGCGGGCGGATGCTGCCGGTGTTCGATCAGCCATCGCCCTATGCGGATTTGCTCAAGCGCAGTCTCGGCGACTTCTTCCCGGCGTTTGCCGATGTAAAGATCGACGCAACGTGGAACGGGCCGTCGGATCGATCGGTCACCGGGTTGCCGTTTTTCGGGCAGATGAGTGCCAGTGGCAATGTGTTTTATGGCTTTGGTTATTCCGGCAGTGGCGTCGGGCCGTGTCACATGGGCGGGCAGATTCTTGCCTCGTTGGTGCAGGGGCTCGATAACCCCTGGACCCGTTCGCCGTTGGTGAACGGGCCGCTGGGGTATTTTCCGCCGGAGCCGATTCGGTATCTGGGGTCGTTGATGGTGCGTAATGCGATTCGGCGCAAGGAGCGGACTGAGGATCATGGGCGGCGGCCGCGGCATCTGGATGTGCGGTTGGCGAGGTTTGCGGCGGCGGCGGGGAAGGCTGACAAGGGGTGATTGGGGGCTTTGATTTATGGGGGCATATCCGTTGCTGCGGTAACGGCTGCTTAGGGTTCCGCCCTTACGGCGGGTTACTTTTTCCAGACGCCGAAAAAGTAACCAAAAAGGCTTTACCCTGACGTTCGGCCCTCGCTTAGGCTCGGGTTCCTTCGCTCCGGGATTCATCCGGGGGGCAGCGCCTACGGTTTGCTTCGCTGCACCTCCTCTCGCTGTGTTTGGCTGCGCCAAACGGTCGCTGCGCTCCCACCCCCGGATAAACCCCTCCACTCAGCCTGCCGATGGGGCCGGCACGGCAAGATCAAGAGCTTTCGGCGAGCTCACACTCGGCCATTTGAGTGGTGAAAAGCATGCGCTTGGCTTTAGCTCCCTGTGGGAGCTGGCCTGCCAGCGAAGGCGGCCTACGAGCCGACCAGCCTCCAACTGCCCGCACCCAATCCAACTGTGAGAGCTGGCTTGCCAGCGATAGCAATCTCCCAGCCGACCAATCTCCAACAGCCCACACCCAATCCAACTGTGGGAGCTGGCTTGCCAGCGATAGCAATCTCCCAGCCGACCAATCTCCAACAGCTCACACCCAATCCACTGTGGGAGCGGGCTTGCTCGCGAAGGCGGCCTGCGAGCCGACCCACCTCCAACAGCCCACACCCAATCCAACTGTGGGAGCTGGCTTGCCAGCGATAGCGACCTCACAACCACCCAGTTTCTTCCAGGTGTACTCAATGCCAATGTCTGCGGCGCTTAGGGATCGGCACCGTGCAGCAGCCAATCGAGCAACAGGCTGCTGTCGCGCGGTGGTGGTGTTTCACTCGGTGGCGCAGGGCGTGGGTTGGCGAGGCACAGAATCGGTCGATCCGGGTCGCTGTCGAGGAAGCTGACCCACACCTCACTGCCGGCGCGGGGCAACTGGTGGGTGGCGAGCCGGCCGGCGCCGGTCAGTGCGATTGGCAGCCACAGGCATGCAGACTCAGTTGTCTGCGCCGGCCAGAGGTTGACGCCGATGCGCCCGCGATCATCCAGTTGCGCGGGCTGGCCGGGCGATCCCAGCACTTGTGCCAGATGGTAGCCGCCGATGTTCGGGCGCGGCTGTGCCAACGGCGGGCGAAAATCGCTTGACCAGGGCAGGGCAGTGAAGTCGTTTCGATAGCGATGCACATCAGTGGTCGGGTCGAGGATCGAGGGGTGCTGGCCCTGGTGGTGCAGTTCGGTGATCAACCATTGTTCATTGAAGGTATTGATCGGATGCTCGCTGATCTGTAACAGATGCCCGCTGCGCAACGCGCTGCAATCGCAGTTGCCCCGGATCGAGCGCGACTGACAGCGCTGGCGCTGCAGATGGCGACGGCTGCGTTGTTCGGCGTGACGCTGTTCGCCCGACAGGTTCTGCGGTGCGAGTGCGGGCAAGGGATGGTTGGCCGCGTCGGTGGCGATGGCCTCCTGCCCGCGGTTGCGAATGCCGTGCGCAGCCATCACCGGTGGCGCGTCATGGCGCTGAAACAGCGTGCTGACGCGCGGTGATGGTGTGTCGTCGGTGATGCCAAACGGCACCGGCAACGGTTCCTGCGGCAGGCTGAGGTTGTCATCGGCAAACACCAGCACATGCCCGTTCGGGTGATGCTCGAAGTGATAGTGGATGCCTTCCTCCTCACACAGCCGTTGCACGAAGGCCAGGTCACTTTCTTCGTACTGGATGCAAAAGGGCCGCGGCGGGTATTGGCCGACGCTCATTTCGATCCGGTAACTGTCCGCCGGCAACTCATGCTCGCCGAGCAATTGCGCGAGGATCGTCGGCACGCTCGTTTGCACGAAGACCCGGCGCCGGGGCGGCTGGTCCAGACTCAGCAGCAGCGGGACGAGGATCAGCTGGTAGCCGATGCGGTGGCTGGCGCGATGCTCGCAACTGACGCTGTGGATCAGACCGTGGATCCCGTGATCGGCGCCCAGGCGCAGGAACGCCGGTTGGCGCAGCAGACTGCCTGGGGGCAACGCCGGTGCCAGACCGATCATTTCAATCTCGAAGCGAAACGGCTGATTGAGTGCTTCCTTGCCACTGAAACGCAAGACCGGCAGGCACAGCGGGCCGTCGATCAGGGTCAGGGTGAACGGGCTTTCCTTATCATTGAGCATTCGTACGGGCTCTGTGGGCAATACGGACGGCAGAGGGTACGAAAACGCGAGCACGAATGGTCATGGCTGGTGGGCTTTTCAGAATCGCCCTACAAGTCGTGGTGACGATGTCGATTCAACAATGATTTTTTTGGTCGATTGCCGACTTTAGGCCGTATAAACTTGGCGCCACGCGTCGGCCAATAGATGTCTCGGCGCCACAGATCAAGAGAGTGAGTAATGGGCGCACAGTGGAAGGTTAAACACAAAGAAGCGGCAGCCAACGCCAAGGGCAAGATCTTCGGCAAACTGGTGAAAGAAATCACCATCGCTGCCCGCAACGGTGCCGATACCGCCACCAACGCACACCTGCGTCTGGTGGTCGAGCAGGCCAAGAAAGCTTCGATGCCCAAGGAAACCCTGGACCGCGCCATCAAGAAAGGCGCCGGCCTGCTGGGCGAAACCGTGCAGTACCACCGCGTGACGTACGAAGGTTTCGCACCGCATCAGGTTCCGTTGATCGTCGAGTGCGTCACTGACAACATCAACCGCACCGTCGCGGAAATCCGCGTGGCGTTCCGCAAGGGTCAACTGGGCGCTTCCGGTTCGGTGGCCTGGGACTTCAACCACGTCGGCATGATCGAAGCGTCGCCGGACACCCCGGACGCCGATCCGGAAATGGCCGCGATCGAGGCCGGTGCCCAGGACTTCGAGCCGGGCGAAGAGGGCGCGACCCTGTTCCTGACCGATCCGACCGACCTCGACGCCGTGCAGAAAGCCCTGCCTGAGCAAGGCTTCACGGTGCTGTCGGCCAAACTCGGCTACCAGCCGAAGAACCCGGTCAGCGGCCTGAGCGCCGAGCAGATGGCTGAAGTTGAAGCGTTCCTCGAAGGCCTCGACAACCACGACGACGTGCAGGACATGTTTGTCGGTCTGGCGGGCTGATTTGCTGCAAAGATAAACTGTGGCGAGGGAGCTTGCTCCCGCTCGGCTGCGCGGCAGTCGTTGTTTTTGGGACGGCTTTGCCGTCCAGCGGGAGCAAGCTCCCTCGCCACAGGATTTGCTTCAGTTAAAGCGTTTCCAGGACCTCGATCACTTCGCTGAACCCCGGCCGCGCCAGCACGTCCGGCTGACAGCAACGCTGTTCCAGCGCCTCCAGCACCTCGCGTTGTTCATCGCGCAACCCCGAGTCGACGCGCGCCAGCAATTCCCCGAGCAGAACCCCGAACGCCCGCACTTCGATGCGTTGCAGTGCCCGGGTTTCCAGGTTGTCGGTGGTGGCATGGAACGACGCCGCGCCGAAATCCCCGAGCAAGCAATCGCCCTGATCGTTCAACAGAATGTTGTGGCCGTAGAGATCGCCGTGGGTGATGCCCTGTTGATGCAAGTGCTCGGCCGCCGAAGCGATGCCCTTGGCAATGTTCAGCGCCACTTCGGCACTGAAGCGGCAGTCCTCGGCATAGACATCCCGCGAGCAGCTCGCCAGGCTCGGCAATGCCGCCAGGTTGCGAAAGCTTGGGTCGATCAGTTGCATCACCAGCCCCTGTTGGCCATCGGGATGCCCGTGAATACGGCCTTCCACGCGGATCAGGTTCGGGTGCAAGCCGGCGGTGATGCAGGCGTTCATCTCGTGCAGCGGCGAACCGTCGCTGGTCATTTCACCTTTATAGAGCTTCACCGCGACCGGCACCTGCGAGCCGTCGGCGCGCTGCCACTGCGCCCGGGAAATCACCCCCGAGGCGCCTTCGCCCAGGCGCTGTTCCAGACGCAGCGCCGACCAGTCGATCAGCGGCGTGGCTTCCAGCGCGGCGGCATCGGCTTCGGTCTCCAGCGGATTGCCGGCATACGCCAGCCAGGTCAGGCTCGGCAGGGTCAGCAGCCACTGCGGCAGTTCACGCATCTGGTTGGCGGCGATGCGGATCAACTCCAGGCGATGGCACTGGCTCATTGAGGCGGGCAGCGCTTGCAGGCGATTCCCGGCCAGCAGCAGTTTTTGCAGATACGGGCGCTCACCCAGTTCGACGGGCAGGCTTTCGATGCAGTTGTCGGTCAGGATCAACCAGCGCAGCAGCGGCGGCAGTGCTGCGCCCGGCACGTGGCTGATGCGGTTGGCCTTGAAGCCGATCATCGTCAGCGCCGCGCATTTTCCGACGCATTCCGGCACCTCGGTGAAGTGGTTGTCCGAGCAGAACAGGATGCGCATCCTGGTCAGGCGATGCAGATCATCGGGCAGACTGCTCAAGGCGTTGCCGCTGAGGTTGAGCACCTCCAGCGTATCGGCCAGTTCGAAAATCTCCCGGGGGAACTCGGTCAGGCCGCAAGACAGATCCAGCCGGGTAATGCCCGACAACTCGCCGGCGCGCAATTGAGCAAGGGTGTGCATGGGGATGTTCACTATCAAAGGAAAGAAGCGCCGGGCGCTCGGAATGGGCGACATGATAACGGCAAAGCCGGGATTTGCATTGACCCGACTCTCGATAACACCGGAAACCCTGTGGGAGCGAGCTTGCTCGCGAAGGCGTCCTGTCAGTCAGCGATTCGTCACTGACACTCCGCTTTCGCGAGCAAGCCCGCTCCCACAGGGGATCCGAGTTGTCAGTGGATTTCCTGCAACTGCCCCAGGCGACTGCGGGTGCGCGCCAGATCGATGGCATTCCCGCCAAGGGCCTCGCGCAGTGGCAAGCGGCTGAGCAGGGTCAGGTGCTTGTCCTGGTCGTAGAGCACGTCGATCAGGTTGATGAAGCGCTGTTGTGCGGCGATCGAGCACTCACCGAGTTCCGGCAGGTCGTCGATGATCCACTGGTCGAAACGCCGACACAGCTCCAGATAATCCATCACCGCTGTCGGTTGCTCGCACACGTCGCTGAAGGCGAAAGCGACCCGGCTGCCATCGCACAGACGCGCCTGAACGTGTCGGCTGCCCACCGGCAACGCAATGGCCGGGGCACCTTCGGGCGGCAGGTTCAGCGCCTCGCGCTGGGTTGCGGTGGCTGGCCACACATAGTGGCCCTGCGTGAAAACCTGATGCGCATGGTTGCTCGCCTGGCTGCGGTAATCGTGCGGGCCGCCGACCTCCATCACTTGCATTCGGGCGTTGATCAATTCGATCACCGGTTTGAAGCGCGCGTGATAGAGCGGGTTGGGCAGCAAGCCTTCCGGCGGATAGTTGGAAGTCACCAGCAGCAGAGTCCCGCGCTGGAACAAGGCCTTGAACAGGCGGGTGATGAGCATCGCATCGCCGATGTCATGCACATGAAATTCGTCGAAACACAGTACCCGGCAATCGGCTAACAGCTCGTCGAGGGTGACGCCGAGAGCGTCGTCCTGTTCGCGATGGTTAAACATGCCCTGATGCAACCGGGCAAAGAATTCATGGAAATGCACGCGCTGTTTCTGCGCGGTCGGCAGTGCCTGGAAAAAACCGTCGAGCAGCCAGCTCTTGCCGCGTCCGACCGCGCCATGCAGGTACAGGCTCGGCGGCATTTGCGGCTTGGCGCCGAACAACAGGCTGGCCTGCTGCGCCATGCAATCGATCACCCGCTGTTGGCTGTGGCTGAGGGTGTAACCCTGACTATGGGCCTTGTGCCGGAAATAGTCGCGGATCGACTGGGCATTCGCGTCATGCCCGGCATGCGCGGGCCGGCCCTTGGCGAACCAGCGGCGCAGCGCCGACCAGCGCAGGGTCAGTGGCGATCGTTTGGGCGCTCGTGAGGGCACAGTGCAGTCACTCCGTGTTCATCAGACCGGCGCCCGGGAGCGCGGCGCCGTAGTGTAACCAGAGGCTGCGCCCGGCTTCCATCGCGGCTCGTCGACTGTGGGCGATCACTGAACAGATTTGTGCGGGACGTACAGCTATTTTCAGCGATGTAATTCGCCGTGTTGCCAAACTTTCGAAACATATCCCGGCAGGACCATGGATCCAATCGACTGGCGGATTCGTCGTCCGTTGCTACCCTGAAACACAGTAACGTCATCCAGGATGTTCCCTCACAAGGAATGGGACAGTGATTGTACGTGTGGTGATGGGCCTGCTCGGGGTGCTTGGGGCCTCGGTGCATGCGGCGGATCTTCAGGTCGAAGTCCGCGTTGACGTGCAGCGTGGCTGCCAGTTGATCGGCCAGCAGCGCGAGGCGGGTATCGAACAATTGGGCGTGCTGGATTTCGGCAGTATTGCGCGTCTCGACGACCCGGCCGGGCCACTGGGTGCGGCGCTGACCAACCAACGGTTGCCACGTCTGGAATGCAACCCTGACACGCCGTATCAACTGCGGGTCGACGGTGGCCTGCATGGTGGCGTTGGCGAGGTTCGCTACATGGCGGGGGCGGCGGGGAGCCAGCCGATTCCATATCGGCTGTATCAGGACGCGGCGCGCCGGGTGCCGCTGGTGGTGAACGTGCCAGTCAGCGGCCGGGTGCCGGACACCGGCACGGTGGAGCTGCCGCTGTACGCGCGGATCGAGCGTCTGGCGCAGGTGCCGCAGGTCAGCCGCTATTCGGATCTGGTGAAAGTCACCGTGACCTGGTGAGTGCAGGATTTCAGGCAATCCGCTGGAGGCGGGTTGCGCAGGGAAGGGGCGTTCAATGCTGAACGCAAGGTACGCAGGCATCCTGAAGGAGTAGGACGGACGCAATGACAGGCAAGCACTGGATGGTTATCGCCACGGGTACGTTGCTGTTGCTCGCTGACGACGCACAGGCGGCGATCAGTGGGCAGATCAATGCGCGGCTGATCCTGATCGCTGGGTGCGAAGTCACCAACAGCGCCACCCCGGCGATCCCGGTGAGCAATCTGGGCACCCTCGATTTCGGTCAGCAGGGGCCGACCTGGAACGCGCCGATCAAGGCCAGTCTCGACGGCGACAGCAGCGGCAAGCTGAACGTCGCCTGCAATCCCTCGGTCACCGGTTTCACCGTCACCATCGACGGCGGCAGCCACGGTGACGGCACCACCCGCCGCCTGAGCAACGGGCGCCAGACCCTGCCTTATCAACTCTTTCTGGATGCCTCCGGCAGCCAACGCTACAGCATTGGCCAACAACACAATTTCGCTGTCACCAGCGGTGCGCAGATACCGATTCCGGTGTTTGGCACGGTGGTGGCGAATACCCGCGCGGTTCCGGCAGGTGTCTACACCGACACGCTGACGGTGACGCTCGACTGGTAACCCCGTAGAGGACGGACACCATGCGCAAGTTTGCATCAAGGATAGGTTTGTCGTTGCTCGGCCTGACGCTGGTTTCCAGTGCCCACGCCGCCACCACGGTCACCGGCCAGATCACCGCCAGCCTGACCCTGATCAGCAGCTGTCAGGTCAACGGTGCCGGCGGTTCCACCGGGCTGAACTTCGGTGCGCTGAACTTCGGCACCGCCAACAGTCTGTTCACCACCGCGAGCGGGCAGGTACTGGGCGGTGGCGGCGGGGCGCTGTCGATTCTCTGCTCCAGCGGCACGACCCCGGTGGTCAAAGTGCGCGCCGGTGCTCACGACGGACAGTCGCCGGGCGGCGCTCGTGCGTTGTATGACGGTGTCGCCAACTACGTGCCGTACGACTTCTACACCGATGCCGGGCATTCGCAGCTGCTGCCGATCGACGGCACGATCAATCTGGCGACCAGCACTGGCGTGGCGCAGACGGTGAATATCTACGGTCAGGCGGTGGGCAAGGCCGGGCTGCCGGCAGGGACTTACACCGACACCGTCGCTGTTGAACTGACGTTCTGATGCCATGCGCCGCCAAGGCTGTGCCGCGCTGCTCCTGCTCTGTGCGGGCAGTGTGCCGCTGCCGCTGGGGGCGGCGACCAGCCAGAGCTTTCAGGTCAGCGCGACCATCACGCCGGGATGCCTGGTGGTGGGCGGGGTGTCGAATTACGGCGGACTGAATTTCGGTTCGAGTTCGGCCCTCGCGACCGGCACGGTGCAAGTGGCATTGACCGGCGGCGTGCAGTTGCAATGCACGCAGGGGGTGGCACTGAACATGACGGTCGATGGCGGCCAGTACAACAGCAGCGGTCGCCACATGCAGATCAACAGCGGCAGTGCGCGGGTGGCGTATGCGCTGTTTCGCGATGCGGCTTACAGCCAGAGCCTGGGCATCGGCCAGAGCGTGGCGGTGGCCTATAGCGATGCGAACAACATCAGCCTGCCGATTTACGGTCAGGTGCAATTGCCGGGCAATCAGCCCGGGGGGACGTACAGCGACGTGTTGCAGGTGCAGCTGTCGTGGTAAAGCGACATTTGAATGGCCGACAAGGAGCAGGTTCATGGGGGCAGTTACGTCTGGGCATTCGTTGTTGCAGGGCGCGTTGCTGGCGCTGGTCATGCTCGGGGCCGGCCATGCGCAGGCCGCCAGTTCGGTGCTGATCTGGCCGATCGATCCGGTGCTGGAGGCCGATCAACAGGCCAGTGCGCTATGGCTGGAAAACCGTGGCACGGAAACCGCCAACCTGCAGATCCGCGTGTTCGGCTGGAGCCAGAGCGGCTTTGCAGAGCAATACCAGAACCAGCGCGACGTGATCGGCAGCCCGCCAGTGGCGAAGATCGAGCCGGGGCAAAAACAACTGGTGCGCCTGACCCGGACCAAGGATGTGCCGCCGGGGCAGGAACTGGCCTACCGGATCATCATCGACGAAATCCCTTCTGCCCAGCCGCCGGCTGCCGAGGGCGGCAAGACCGCGGCCGCGATCCGCTTTCAGATGCGCTATTCGGTGCCCTTGTTTGCCTACGGCGCGGGGCTGTGGAGCAAGGAAGACAGCACCCGCCCGCGTGACCCCAAAGGTATCGGTGTGCCGCAGCTGAGCTGGCGCACGGTGGCGGTGGACGGTCGACCGTATATCGAAGTGCGCAATCAGGGCGCTGTGCATGCGCGGCTGACCGACGTCGCGATCAAACAGGGTGGACAGAGCAAGCCATTAGCCGAGGGGTTGCTGGGTTATGTGCTGCCGGGCGCGGTGATGCGCTGGCCGGCACCTGGAGCGTTGGCGAGTGAGTCGGCGTTGCAAGTGCGAGTCAATGGCGGGGCGCAGGTGCAGAGCATTGCGCCGGGACGCTGAAAAGGGAGCCATGCCGAGTGGACTTTTGTGGCGAGGGAGCTTGCTCCCGCTGGGTTGCGAAGCCGCCCCAAGCCATGTCAGGCAGTCCGCTTAAACAGTTCTGACGACGGCTGTGCCGCCGAGCGGGAGCAAGCTCCCTCGCCACAATGAATGCATCGTGTCGTCAAAATTCCAGAGAAAGATAACTGGCTTTGGCAAGAGTGGCATCAGGAGGATCGAGTCCATTGACGGACGTAAAGCGTGTATGAGCCCGGGATGGGCTCGTCGTATTCAGCGTCCGTTGTGGCTCATGACCGGCGCGTGGTGCCTGATGTTCGTGCAACCATCCCAGGCCGGCGAACTGCCGCCACCGCCCAGCGGCATGGAGGCCGTGAGTGATGCACAGTTGTTTCTGGAGTTGGTGGTCAATCAGATGAACACCGGGCGGGTGGTGGCGGTGCAGCAACGTGACGGGCATCTGTTTTTGCCGGCCAGCGTATTGGCTGAAACCGGGATGAAACTGCCGGGCAATCCTGGTGCTGAAGTTGATCTCGACGGCCTGCCTGGACTGCACAGCGAATACGACAGTGTCGGCCAGCGCCTGCTGCTGGTGGTGCCACCGCAGTGGCTGCCGGATCAGTTCATCGGTAATCGCGAGAACTATCCGCGCACCCCGGCGCTGAGCAGTTTCGGCGCGTTGTTCAACTATGACCTGTACCTCAACGACACCGACGATGCCGGCACTTATCTGGCGGCGTGGAACGAGGTGCGGCTGTTCGATAGCTGGGGCACGTTGTCCAACACCGGGCAGTACCGGCGTACCTTGTCCGGCGATTCGGTCAGCACACTGGGCAACGGCTACCTGCGCTACGACACCACCTGGCGTTACTCCGACGACGAGCGAATGCTCACCTACGAGGGCGGGGACGTGATCAGCGACGCCTTGCCGTGGAGCAACTCGGTGCGTCTGGGCGGTGTGCAGTTCTCGCGGGACTTTGCCGTGCGTCCGGATCTGGTCACCTATCCGTTGCCGCAGTTCGCCGGTGAGGCCGCTGTGCCGTCGTCGGTGGATCTGTTCATCAACGGCTACAAGTCGAGCAGCACCGACCTGCAACCGGGTCCGTATACCCTGACCAACATTCCTTTCATCAACGGCGCCGGTGAGGCCGTGGTGGTGACCACCGATGCGCTGGGGCGGCAGGTGTCGACCACGGTGCCGTTCTATGTCACCAGCAGTCTGCTGCAAAAAGGCCTGAGTGATTTCTCGGTGGCGGCCGGTACGTTGCGCCGCGATTACGGTTTGAAGGACTTCAGCTATGGCCCTGGCATGACCTCCGGCAGCCTGCGCTACGGTGTCAGCGACAGCTTCACCCTGGAAAGCCACGCCGAAGCGGCTGACTCGCTGACCCTCGGCGGGATCGGCGGCAATTGGCGTCTGGGCAATTTCGGCGTACTCAACAGCGCCATCAGTCAGAGCCGATTCGACGGCGACGGCGGCGAGCAGGTGAGTCTCGGTTATCAGTACAGCAGCCAGCGCTACAGTTTTTCCTGGCAGCGCCTGCAACGCCACGATCAGTACGCCGACCTCAGCGGGATCGACAGCCCTTATATCAGCCTCAGCCGGCGCAGCGAGCAGGCGACCCTGAGCGTCAACCTCGAGCGCTGGGGCAGCCTCGGTGCCGGTTATTTCGATGTGCGCGCGGCGGACGATTCGCGCACGCGTCTGCTCAACCTGAGCTGGAGCAAACCGCTGTGGCGCAACAGCAGCTTCTATCTGTCGGCCAACCGCGAGATCGGCGACAGCCACTGGGCGGTGCAAGCGCAACTGGTGATCCCGTTCGATCTGCGCGGCAGCCTGGCGATCAGCAGCGAGCGCAGCAAGACCGGGCAGAGTCAGCAGCGGGTTAATTACAGTCGTTCGGTGCCGACCGAGGGCGGGGTGGGTTTCAATCTGGGTTACGCCAAGGGTGATGGCCCCGATTATCGTCAGGCTGATGTGACCTGGCGTCTGCAATCGGTGCAGTTGCAGGCCGGTGTCTACGGCACGTCCGACGCCGAGACCCGTTGGGCCGATGCCAGTGGCTCGCTGGTGTGGATGGACCGCCAGGTGTTCGCCGCCAATCGCATCGACGACGCGTTTGTGGTGGTCAGCACCGAGGGTTTCGCCGACATTCCGGTGCGCTACGAAAACCAGCAGGTCGGTCAAACCGATAAAAACGGCCACTTGCTGGTGCCTTGGAGCAGCGCGTACTACCGCGGCAAATACGAAATCGATCCGCTGAATCTGCCGGCCAACGTGCGCAGCCCCAACGTCGAACAACGCATCGCCGTGCGCCGTGGCAGCGGTTATTTGCTGGAGTTTCCACTGACCCGGGTGATCGCTGCGAGTATTGTGCTGGTGGATGCGCAGCAGCGTGAATTGCCATTGGGCACGGGTGTGCTTCATGAGCAGAGCGGTACGCGCACGGTGGTCGGTTGGGACGGCTTGGTCTATCTGGAAAACCTCCAGGCGCAGAACTCGTTGCAGGTGACGCTGGCCGACGGCAAGACCTGCAACGCGCAATTCGCCGTGGATATGCAGCAAAGCCAGGTGCCGCTGATCGGCCCGTTGGTGTGCCAATGAGCGCGGCGCGGATTTGCCTGTGTCTGGCGTTGCTGCTGCCGGGGATGGCGCAGGCCTTGTGTTCGGTGGTCAGCACCACGCCGGCGGCGTTCGGTTCGATCAGTTCGATTGCCGTGCGCACCACGACGCAGCCCAGTTCCACGCTCAATGCCGGGTTGAGTTGTACCGGTTCGCTGTTGTCATTGCTGACCAGCAACGACCATTTCTACGCCACCATTACCTCGACCCAGAGCGGCTTGCTCGGGCCGACCGGTGACGTCATCGGCTACACGATCTACGCCAACAACAGCACCAGCTACCCGGTCACCCGTGGCACCGCCTTCGACTTCGCCCGCAACGGCATCATCGATGCTTTGGGGCTGCTCAACGGCACCACCCCGAAAACCGTGCCGCTGTACTTGGGCACGACCATTGGCAGTAACGTCGCCGCCGGGGTTTATACGGAAACCCTGAGCATTTTCTGGAACTGGAATTACTGCTCCGGGATCGGTATCGGCAGTGTTTGTCTGGGGCGCGACATCAATAGCGGTACCGCGACGTTGACGGTGAACCTGACCGTGTCCAACGACTGCACGATTACTGCGCCGAACATTGCCTTTGGCAGTGCACCGGTAATCAGTGCCTTTACCCCGGTGACCGGGCAGACCATCAATCTGGCCTGCACCAAGGGCAGTGCTTACACCGTCGGTTTGAGCGACGGACAGAACCCGGTCAGTGTCGGCGGTCGGCGGCGGATGATTTCCGGAAGTAATTATCTGGCCTACGATATCTTCAAAAGCGCTGGCACCACCCGGTGGGGCAGCGTCGGCAGCGCGCGCCGCTCCAGTACCGACGCCGAGGTGAATCCGGGGAATGGGCTGGGTACCGGAAGTCAGATCTTCAACTACAACGCGAAGATCTACACCGATCAGACCACACCGCCGGCGGGGACGTACCTGGACAATGTGGTGCTCGATGTAGGGTTCTGACTCATACGATGAGCCCCTGTAGGAGCGGGCTTGCTCGCGAATACGGTGTGTCATTCAGCAATGATGGTGGCTGATCTACCGCTTTCGCGAGCAAGCCCGCTCCCACAGGGGGATTGGCGCAGTTTTCACAATGGCAGTGACTGCCTCAATTGCTGCACCGCCGGCGAATCCGTCGGGCTGACCATCGCATAGTTGTACCCGCCACCGGACCAGTAATCGGCCTGCAGATCGCCGTCGCTGCGACTGCCGCGTGGCAGGAAGGTGTTCTTCGGCCCCGGTGGCCGCACGTAGAAACTGACCTTGTGGCCGCTGCGATCCTCATACACCACCATCGCCGCCGGGCCTTCATCGGTGCTGAGCAGGCGGCCACTGACCGGTTCGAAACCGGCGGATTTCAGATCCGGCAAGCGACTGGCCTGGGTGAAATAACGGTCGAGCCAATGCTGCATGTCGCCGTCAGTGTCGACCTTGTAGTCCGCCGGTAATATCCCTTGCTGGGCGATCAAACGATAGGCCTGCAAGGCATCGGTCATCGGTAGTGTGGAAGAGCGCACGAGGGTCATTTCCCGCGCCTGCCAGCCACTTAAACCGCCGATGCCGACCGCGATCAGCAACACCGCCGCGCTGGCCAGATGACGTCGCGACTGACGCTTGAGGCGCTGGCGAATCAGCGTGGGATCGAGCTCCGGATTGGCCGGTTGCTGCAAGGCACCGCCCAGGGCTGCGCGCAACAACTGGGCGTCGTGCTGCCAAGCGCGCACCTGCGCGGCGGCTTCCGGGTGAGTGGTCAGCCAGGTGTCGACCAGACGCCGGTCGGCTTCGTTGAGTTGGTGATCGACGTACGCGTGCAGGTCGCGCTCGCTGGGGGGCATGCTGATCATTTGAGTATCCGCAAGGAAGGGCTGCTGATTTCGCCGTCGCTGAGTTGGCGCAAGGCTTGGCGGGCGCGGGACAGGCGCGACATCACCGTGCCGGTGGGGACGTCCAGAATTTCGGCGACTTCCTTGTAGCTCAGGCCTTCGACCGAGACCATCAGCAACAGCGCGCGTTGTTCGGTGGGCAGGCGATCGAAGGCTTGCAGGGTCGATTGGGCGATCACGGTGCGCTCGACCGAGGGTTCGGCGTCGTCGCGACCGGTGAAGAATTCAAGCATCCGCGCATAACGACGCGAGCGCCGATGGGCGTCGAGAAATTGCCGATAGAGAATCGCGAACAGCCACGCGCGCACATCACCCTCGGCGCGTTTCGCACCCCAGCCGGACAGGGCCCGCTCGAGGCTGGCCTGCACCAGATCGTCGGCGCTGCTGCTGTTGCGGGTCAATGACACGGCAAAGCGGCGCAATCTGGGAATGATTTCTCTCAACTGTTCGTCGAATTCGCTCATGAATTTCTGCTAGTCACTACGCTGTGGACTAGGGAGACGTCTGCCGTTCGAGGTTATTCCACGTTCGGAAAAATAAATACCGGGCCATGGAATAAATCCCGCTGGGGCGCGTCTTGCTGATTCTTCCTACTTGTGGCCGATGGCCCTGGAGTTATTCATGGTTGATCGCACTTCACCGCCGGGCAGGCCGTCGCGCCCGCCCTTGAGTGCCGCGAGCACAGTGTTGCGCCTGACGGCGATTGCCGTGGTGGTTGCCGCAGTGGCCGGGGCGTTTGCCTACGTGCACGGTAACCTTGACCCACAACGTCTGACGCCCAAGGCGCTGGTCGATGTGCTGGAGAAAAACAACGGCGTGCATCCCGGGTTTCGGCGTAACCACGCCAAGGGCGTGTGCGTGATCGGGCATTTCGAGAGCAGTGGCGAGGCGCGGGCGTTTTCTTCGGCGCAGGTGTTCAACGAGGCGCAAACCCCGGTGGTCGGGCGTTTCGCATTGCCGGCGGGGAATCCCTACGCCCCGGACAGCAGCGTGCCGATCCGCAGCCTGGCGCTGCGTTTCACCCAGGCCAACGGTCAGCAATGGCGCGCCGGGATGAACAGCATGCCGGTGTTCCCGGTTGGCACCCCCGAGGCGTTCTATCAGTTGCAGCAGGCGCAGTCGCCGGATCCGGCCACGGGTAAACCGGATCCGTCGAAAGTGCCGGCATTCTTTGCCGCGCACCCGGAAGCCGTGCCGTTTCTGACGTGGGTGAAGACCGCCAAACCGTCGGCCAGCTATGCCACTGAAACCTACAACAGCGTGAATGCGTTCTATCTGGTCAACGCCAGTGGGCAGAAGCAGGCGGTGCGCTGGAGTGTCACGCCACTGGCGCGCGATGCCGCCGGAGCCTCGGCGCCGGAGGGGGCGGATTTTCTCGAGAAGGATCTGGTGCAGCGCCTGGCCGAGGGACCGTTGCGCTGGCAGTTGAATATCACCCTGGCCAACCCCGGTGATCCGGTGAACGATGCCAGCAAAACCTGGCCCGAGGGTCGCAAGGTGATCAACGCCGGCACGCTGGTGCTGGAGAAGACTCAGCCGCAGCTCAGCGGCGAATGCCGCGACATCAACTACGATCCGCTGGTGCTGCCAGCCGGGATCGAGGGCTCCGACGACCCGCTGCTCGCGGCGCGTTCCGCCGGTTACGCCGATTCTTATCTGCGGCGCACCAGTGAAGTCAGCCAATTGCCCGCCGCCCGTCAGGAGGCTCGCCCATGAGCACGCAACCGACTCATTTCGCGCTGTTGGCGCGGCTGCTGCACTGGCTGATGGCGCTGATGATCATCGCCATGTTGTTCATTGGCGCCGGCATGGTCACTTCGGTTTCACAGCGGCATGAATGGCTGATTCATCTGCACAAACCGCTGGGGATTGCGATTCTGCTGCTGGTGGTCGTGCGTCTGTTGGTGCGGTTTTCCACTCGACAGCCGCCGCTGCCGGCGGATCTGCCGGGCTGGCAGGTGATGGCGGCCAAGGCTTCGCATGTGTTGTTGTACGCCTTGATGCTGGTGCTGCCGCTGCTCGGTTGGGCGATGATCAGTGCCTCGGGGGAGCCGGTGATGCTCAGCAATACCTTGCAGTTGCCATCGATTTTGCCAGCCGACGCGCAAGTATTTGCCCTGCTGCGCAAGGCGCATGGCTATCTGGCGTACCTGTTGTTCCTGACTGTGCTGTTGCACCTGGCGGCGGCGCTGTACCACGGTTGGGTGCGCCGCGACGAGGTGCTCGACAGCATGTTGCGCGGTCGCGATCGCGATTAACCCGCTTGTGTGGCGCACCGCTGCGGTGCGCCACTTCTCAGGGTCAGCCACCAATAACCCAGCGCCACTGCGTTGATAACGGCGCCAAGCAGACACACGCCGGTCCAGCCGGCCCAGGCGTACATCGCCGTCGAGGTAATCGAACCCAATGCACTGCCGATCGAATAGAACAGCATGTAGCCGGCGGTGAGGCGGCTTTGCGCTTCAGGGCGCACGCTGTAGATCATGCTCTGGCTGGTGACGTGCACGGCCTGCAAGCCCAGATCGAGGGTGATCACGCCGAGCAACAGCGCCCACAGCGAGGACTGGGTGAGGGCGATCGGCAGCCACGAGGCGAGCATCAGCAGCAGCGACAGACCGCTGACCCATTGGCCCAGGCCGCGATCAGCCAGATGCCCGGCGCGCGCGGCGGCAAGTGCACCGGCGGCGCCGGCCAACCCGAACAGGCCGATTTCACTGTGCGACAGCGACAGTGGCGGGGCGGCCAGCGGCAGCACCATCGGCGTCCACAGCACCATGGCGCTGGCGAAGGTCAGCAACGCGAGAATCGCCCGTTGCCGCAGCACCGGCTCTTGCCGGAACAGACTGAACACCGAAGCGATCAGCGCGCCGTAACGGCTCGCCGGCTGCGAGACTTCATCCTTGGGCAATACGCGCAACAGCAGCAGCGCCATCAGCAGCGTCAGCCCCGCCGACAGCAGATAGATCGCGCGCCAACCCGCCAGATCAGCCATGACCCCGGCAATGGTGCGCGCGAGCAGAATGCCAACGACGATGCCGCTGGTGACCACGCCGACCACCCGGCCGCGTTGCGCCGGGATCGCCAGGGTCGCGGCGTAGGCCACCAGCACTTGCGTCACCACCGCGAGCAAACCGGTCAGGGTCATGCCGAGCAGCAACCACACACTGTTGGGCGCCAGCGCGATCATCAGCAGCGCGGCGGCCGAGAGCAGGGTCTGGGTGACGATCAGTCGCCGTCGGTTGAGCAGGTCGCCGAGTGGCACCAGCAATACCAGACCAATGCCGTAGCCGATCTGCGTCAGGGTAATGACAATGCCGATGGTTGCCGGCTCCATGGCGAAGGCCTCGGCCATGGCGTCCAGTAGCGGCTGCGCGTAATACACGTTGCCCACCGCCAGTCCACAGGCAATGGCGAACAGCAGCACCACACTGCTTTTGAGGGGTTGAGATTGCATGCCCTGATTCCTTTTTGGGTTTTAAATTAAAACCAAAATCAAAGTAGATAGTTTGGTTTTAATTTGCAACCTGATTGGAGGTGGCATTTTATTGCGCAAAAAAAAGATCGCAGCCACAGCTGCGATCTTTGGGTGGAGCGGGGGAGGGATCAACGCAGAGTGTCGACCATGTCTGCGATGGTGGTCAGCACGTCCTTGCCCAACTGTTTCGAGCGCTTGCCCGACCAGCCCGTTTTTTTGTCCGGATGGTCGTCGTGATCCTTGAACGGCATTTCCAGGGTCAGCGCCAGGCAGTCGTATTGCTGCCCGACCGCGTTGCAGGCCAAGGTCATGTTGGCCTGGCCCGGTTCGTCGCGGGTGTAGCCGTATTTGGTCTGGAAGTCTTTGGTGGTGTGCTTGAGGTGCGTGCGGAAATGCTCTTCGAGCTTCTCGATGCGCGGCGTGTAACCCGGGTTGCCTTCACAACCGGCGGTGAACACGTGGGGAATTTCTTCATCACCGTGTACGTCGAGGAACAGATCGACGCCGTACTTTTCCATCTGCTGCTGTACGAAAAGTACCTCGGGGCTGACTTCCTGACTGGCGCTCTGCCAGGCGCGGTTCAGGTCCTGGCCCATGGCGTTGGTACGCAGATGGCCGTGGAAGGCGCCGTCCGGGTTCATGTTCGGCACCAGATACAGATCCGCGCTGGCCAGCAGCTTGTTCAACACCGGGTCGTCGTGGCGTTCCAGGCGTTCGATCACACCCTCCATGAACCATTCGGCCATGTGCTCACCCGGGTGCTGTTGCGCGATGATCCAGATTTTGCGCTGGCCTTCGGCGCCCCTGCCCTTGCGCAGCAGTTGAATGTCACGACCTTCGACGCTTTTGCCGGTAGCCAGCAACTCGGTGCCGGCCTTGCTCAGCGCCTGCTCGATCAGCCAGTCGTGACGACCGCGGCTGTAGGGTTCGAAGTAGGCGAACCAAGCGTGAGTCTGCTCGGCTTCGAGGCAAAAGCGCAGGCTGTCGCCTTCGAAACTGGTAGGAATACGAAACCAATTCACATGGTCGTAGGACGCAACAGCCTGATAGCCAGTCCAGGCCTTGTTGTAAGAGGATTGACTGGCGTTGACCAGGCGAAACCAGTGTTCCTGATGAACATGCAGGCCGCTGGCCTTGAAGTGGAACCACTGAAAATGCGCGCTGCGGGTATCCGGGCGAATGGCCAGAACCGGGTTGAGCGGGTTGGAGATGTCGATGACTTGGATGTTGCCGCTGTCGAAGTTGGCGCTGATGTCGAACGAAGATTTGGCCACGGTCATAATCGGTTCCTGAATATGATTTTTATGGCGGCTACTTTACACGCAAGACAGGGCTGAAACCGAGGGAAATTGCGGGTTGCGTGGGGGGCGTCTTCCATGACGCGCAAGCAGCTTAGAGAGTGTGCGATTGATTCTCAAGTGCTAATTGTCATTAGTTTGCCCCAATCTGGCCGGGCTTTGCTTGCCAAGCGATATTCTTTTGATATTATCCGCGCCATCGAATTTGCAGCACCCAAAGACTTCATTAGCCTGAAGCCATAAGCCCGAAAAACGGGCAAAAAAAGACCCGGCAAAAAGCCGGGTCAAAAACCGTGATTAGCCTGATGAGGAGATAGTCCAGAAGACCGACCTAAGGTCTCTGGTCCATCGACTGATCTCGCGACCAGCTGCCTGCAATAATAATCATTATCATTTGCAAGTCAAATGTTTTTATCTGCGCGATTGGAAAACTCTTTCCTGTCCGTCCGCTTCCCGTGTCCGTTAGAGCTGTTCGCCATCAATTGAATGGTCGACCATCGCTCGCGCCATATCCACCATATGCACCACCGAAAATGCCAGGTCGCGGCTCGCGCCCTGCAGGTTTTCGGCTGCCTTGAAGGCGGTGGCGGCTGCGCAGCGCAACAGATCCGACGCGTGCACCAGAGCTTCTTCGCCGCTGAGATGGCGTTTCACATCAAAAAAACGTTCATCTACCTCGGGTTCTGACACAGCTGGTTTCAAGTAATAGTCCAGTGCTCGCTGCGCTGCTGCATTGCCTTGAGGGGAGGTGAACGTGGTGTCCATTTGCAGATCGGGCAAGTCTTTGCTGCTGATATTCATGGTGAAGGGTCACTCCTTGTTCGATTGAAAGTCCGTGCTTCCAGCATAGTACGATGCGTAGTTGTGACCAGAATTTAAATACTACAATATGTGTTTTGCCGGCCGAAGGCGGGGCAAGTAAGGTGCCGCACATGGATAAATGGATTGAGTTGGTCAAGGCCAAAATGAGTGAACTCAAAATCACTCAAACAGAGCTCGGAGAGCGCGTCGGCATGTCCCAGGGCGGGATCGGCCATTGGCTGAACAAACGTCGCGAGCCGGGTATTACGGAAATGAACCGCGTATTGCAGGCGCTGGGGATGGACTTCCTGGAAGTGGTGCTGGTGATTCGCGAGCCGCAGGAGACCGACGATGACGAGATGCCGCTGGCGCAGAAGTACAACCCGTATTTCCGCTATCCGGTCAGCGATTGGCACACGCCGTGCGAATCGCGTGAGAGTGCAACCGCCGCTTACGCCCCGTCACATGACAAGCAGCGCTTCGAACTGACGGATTATCACGCCCGTGGCGCAGCGTTCTGGCTGACCGTGACGGGAAATTCGATGACCGCACCTTCAGGTCAGAGCATCGCCGAAGGCATGCTGATCCTGGTGGACCCGGAGGTGGAGGCGCTGCCCGGCAAACTGGTGATCGCCCAGTGGCAGGGCTGCGATGAAGCGATCTTTCGCAAGCTCGACGAAGAGGGCGGCCAGCGTTATCTGGTACCGCTCAATCCGACCTGGCCCAAAGCCCTGTTCACCGATGAGTGTCGAATCATCGGCGTGGTGGTTCAGGCCACGGCGCGTTTCTAGTCCGATCGATCCTCGCTCGGCGTAGGATCGATCTCCCATTTACTCGGCTTCCAGTTCCACCAAAGCGCTGCCTTCGCCGACCATTTCGCCTTCCTGGCAATACAGCGCTTTGATCACTCCCGCATGGGGCGCGCGAATGCTGTGCTCCATCTTCATCGCCTCCAGCACCACCAGTTGCGCACCGGCCTCGACCGATTGCCCGGCCTCCACCAACACCCGCACGATGCTGCCGTTCATGGGCGCAGTCAGACCGCCCTGATGGCTGTGGCTGGCGTCGACGGCGCTGATCGGGTCATACGCCTGAATGCGCCGCAACTCGCCGTCCCATTGCAGGTACAGCGAATCGCCCTGGCGAATTGCCCGCAGGACACGGCGTACGCCATCGTGCTCGACCACCAGTGCTTCACCGGACAGTGTGGCGTTGCCTGAGCTATTCAGCGTCAGCGCCCGATCCTGGCCCTCGCAGCTCAAATGCAAAGTGACTTCTGCCGGCAGACCGGCGCGCAAACCACTGTTCAAGGCCCACGGCGACTCCGGATCATCCGCCCGAACAGTACCCGGCAAACTCTGCGCGAAAGCCTGTGCTGCGGTCTGCCAGAACTCATCGCTCAGCTCACCCGGAGCGGGCAGCAGCGTTTCCTGATAACGCGGAATAAACCCGGTATCCAGCTCCGCGGCGGCAAACGCGGGATGCGCGATGATCCGCCGCAGGAAGTTGATGTTGGTCTTCAAGCCGCCAATCGCGAACTCATCAAGCATGCTCAACAGCCGTAGGCGCGCCTGTTCGCGATCCTCGCCCCAGGCGATCAGCTTACCGAGCATCGGGTCGTAGAACGGCGAAATTTCATCGCCTTCTGCAACCCCGCTGTCCACCCGACGCCCAGGTCCTCCTGCCGATTCACGGTACAAATCCAGGCGACCGGTAGCCGGAAGGAAATCATTCGACGGATCTTCGGCATACAGGCGCACTTCAATCGCATGGCCATTGAGCGGCACCTGATCCTGGGTGATCGGCAGCGCTTCACCGCGCGCCACAAGAATCTGCCACGCCACCAGATCGAGGCCAGTGATCGCTTCGGTGACCGGGTGCTCGACCTGCAAGCGCGTGTTCATCTCCATGAAGAAGAATTCGCCACGCGCATCGAGCAGAAACTCGACGGTGCCGGCACCGACGTAACCGATCGCCTGCGCCGAACGCACGGCCGCTTCGCCCATGGCGCGGCGCAGTTCCGGGGTCAGGCCCGGGGCCGGGGCTTCTTCGACGACCTTCTGGTGCCGGCGCTGGATCGAGCAATCACGCTCGTTGAGGTACAGGCAGTTGCCATGCTGATCGGCGAACACCTGAATTTCCACATGGCGTGGTTTGAGCAGGTATTTCTCCACCAGCATCCGCGAATCGCCGAACGACGACTGCGCCTCACGCTGCGCCGAGGCCAGCGCTTCGGCCAGTTGGCTGACGTCCTCAACCACTTTCATACCTTTGCCGCCGCCACCGGCCGTGGCCTTGAGCAGCACCGGATAGCCAATGCGTGCGCAGGCATCGCGGAAGGTTTCGAGATCCTGCGCCTCGCCGTGATAGCCCGGCACCAGCGGCACACCGGCGGTTTCCATCAGCGCCTTGGCTGCGGATTTGCTGCCCATCGCGTCGATGGCCGAAGCGGGCGGGCCGAGGAAAATCAGCCCGGCCTGTTCAATGGCACGGGCGAAGCCGGCATTCTCCGACAGGAAACCGTAACCCGGGTGAATCGCCTGCGCGCCGCTGGCCTTGGCCGCTGCGATCAGTTTGTCGATTTGCAGATAGCTGTCGGCGGCTTTGCTGCCCCCGAGATCAACGCGGATATCCGCCTCCCGGCTGTGCCGCGCTTCGCGGTCGGTGGCACTGTGCACGGCGACGGTGGTCAGGCCCAGCGCCTTGGCGGTACGCATGACCCGGCAAGCGATTTCGCCACGGTTGGCCACCAGCAGGGTGGTGAGAACAGGTGCGCTCATCAACGCGGCTCCTTAGTGGTGGTTGCGGCTTGCCAGCTTGGCGCACGTTTTTGCAGAAAGGCGCGCAAGCCTTCCTGGCCTTCAGGGCTGACGCGGATGCGCGCGATGGCGTTTTCGGTGTAGCGGCGCAGCGCCGGGGTCAGCGCGCCGTTACCGACTTCGCGCAACAGATCCTTGCTGGCGCGCATCGCGGCCGGACTGTTGAGCAGCAGGTTGTCGATCCATTGCTCGACGGCTTGATCAAGCTCGGCGGCCGGGTAGCTGTCGGACAACAAACCGATTTCTCGCGCACGCTGCCCGCCGAAGCGCTCGGCAGTCAGCGCATAACGACGCGCGGCACGTTCGCCGATGGCCTGCACCACGAACGGACTGATCACCGCCGGTGCCAGGCCGATGCGCACTTCCGACAGACAGAATTGCGCGTCATCGGCGCCAATCGCCATGTCGCAGCAACTGATCAGCCCCAGCGCGCCGCCGAACGCCGCGCCCTGCACCACGGCCACGGTCGGGATTTTCAGCTTGGCGAGGTTGTACATCAGCTCCGCCAGTTCGCGGGCATCGTCCAGATTGGTGTGATAATCGAGCTCGGCCGATTGCTGCATCCACGCCAGATCGGCGCCGGCGCTGAAATGCTTGCCACGCCCGCGCACCAACAGGAAACGCAGGCTGGCGTCGCTGGCAACCTTGTCCAGTGCGAGGATCAGTTCGCGGATCATTTCGGCGTTGAACGCGTTGTTCTTTTCCGCACGGTTGAGCCACAGGGTGGCGAAACCCCGTGGGTCGTTGTGCAGTTCGAGGGTGTTGAAGTCGCTCATATTCTTCCGTCTCCACGGTTTCTGTGGGAGCGGGCTTGCTCGCGAAGACGGTCTGTCAGTTGCGGATACGTCGACTGATACACCGCTTTCGCGAGCAAGCC
>NZ_JASCPO010000066.1:0-28816 GCF_029960145.1 Pseudomonas sp. PS01299
CGGTAAATGTTGTCTGACACACCGCTATCGCGAGCAGGCTCACTCCTACAAGGGACTTGCGGTGATTCTCAGACCTCACTCCCATCTCGGAGATCGATCATGTTTTACGCATCACGATTCAGCAAAACCATGCTGGCGCTGGTTCTGGGCCTCACCGCCGGCAGCGCCCTCGCCGCCATCACCCCACAACAAGCCGAACAACTGAAAACCACCCTCACGCCTATGGGCGCCGAGCGCGCGGGCAACGCCGCCGGCACCATTCCGGCCTGGACCGGCGGCATCACCCAGGCGCCCGCCGGCTACAAACCGGGCCAACATCACCCGGATCCATATGCGGCGGACAAGCCGTTGTTCACCATTACCAAGGCCAATCTCGACCAGTACAAGGCCCACCTCAGCCCCGGTCAGATTGCGCTGTTCAACAGCTACCCGGACACGTTCCAGATGCCGGTCTACCCGTCGCGTCGCTCGGGTTCGGCGCCGCAATTGCTGTACGACAACACCCTGAAGAACGCGACCTCGGCCAAGCTGCTGGAGGGCGGCAGCGGATTCGCCGATGCCTACGGTGGCGTACCGTTCCCGGTGCCCAAGGACGGCATCGAAGTGCTGTGGAACCACATCACCCGTTATCGCGGGATCTACGTGGTACGTCGTGCTTCCGAAGCGCCGGTGCAGCGCAACGGCAGCTTTGCCCTGGTCACCTCGCAGCAGGAAGCACTGTTCAACTTCTACCGTCCGGGCGGGCAGTACGCCGACCTGAAAAACATCCTGTTCTACTACCTCGCCTTCGTGAAAAGTCCGGCGCGGCTGGCCGGCGGTGCGGCGCTGGTGCACGAGATGCTCGATCAGCTCAAGGACCCGCGCCAGGCCTGGGTCTACGACGCCGGCCAACGCCGTGTGCGCCGCGCGCCGAACCTGGCATATGACACGCCGATCGCCTCATCCGATGGCCTGCGCACGGCGGACGATACCGATCTGTTCAACGGCGCGCCGGACCGCTACGACTGGAAGCTCAAGGGCAAGCAGGAAATCTACATTCCCTACAACAACTACAAGGTCGGCAGCCCCGACCTGAAGTACGCACAACTGCTGACCCCGGGCCACCTCAACCCGCAATTCACCCGCTACGAACTGCACCGCGTGTGGGTGGTCGAAGGCAACCTGAAACCGGGCGCGCGGCATATCTATTCCAAGCGCGTGCTGTTCCTCGACGAGGACAGCTGGGGCGCGGCGCTGGTTGATCAATACGATGGGCGAGGGGAGTTGTGGCGGGTGTCGATGGCCTACCTGAAAAACTTCTACGACCTGCCGACCACCTGGAGCGCACTGGACGTGTTCCACGACCTGCAGGCCCGCCGTTACTACGTGCAGAACCTCGATAACGAAGAAGCCTCCACCGTGGACTTCTCGCAACCGGTGCCGGAAGACGCGTATTTCATGCCCTCGGCGTTGCGCCAGCGTGGGACGCGCTAAGGGGCACCGGACTGCTGATCGAACGCAATCCCTGTAGGAGCTGCCGCAGGCTGCGATCTTTTGACTTTGATTTTAGAAACAGGATCAAAAGATCGCAGCCTGCGGCAGCTCCTACACAAAGGCGGATTGTCTGGGAGATCAGGGTAGTTGGGCTGACGCCATCGCGAGCAGGCTCACTCCTACAGGGGATTGGCGTTGTTCACATGATCTGTGTTCAACGCATTACCTGTGGGAGCGAGCCTGCTCGCGAATCGATCTTTCGTTCAGCGCAGACGTGAAGGTCAGACGCGGAAGTGGCTCACCATCTGCTGCAACTGACCACCCAGGCGTGCCAGTTCAACGCTGGACGCTGCGGTTTCATCACTGGCCGCGGCGGTCTGTTCCGACACGTCGCGCACGTTGATGATGCTGCGGCTGATTTCTTCGGCCACGGCGCTTTGCTGTTCGGCCGCGGCGGCGATCTGCTGGTTCATCGACTGGATGTTCGACACCGTGCGGGTGATGTTTTCCAGGGAGTCGCCAGCCTTGCGGGTCAGGGCCACGCTGCTGTCGGTCAGGGCGCGGCTGTTGTTCATCACCGCCGCCACTTGCTGGGTGCCGTTCTGCAGACCGGCGACCAGACCTTCGATTTCCTCGGTGGATTTCTGCGTGCGCTGGGCCAGACCACGGACTTCGTCGGCGACCACGGCAAACCCACGACCGGCTTCACCGGCACGCGCTGCTTCGATCGCGGCGTTGAGCGCGAGCAGGTTGGTCTGTTCGGCCACGGCTTTGATCACGTCCATGACGCTGCCGATCTTGTCGCTTTCCTGTTGCAGCACGCTCATGGCTTCAGTGGAACGCACCACTTCGCTGGCCAGACGCTCGATCTGCGCGATGGCTTCGTTGACCACCTTGTCGCCTTCACGGGCTTCGCCGTCAGCGGCGGCTGCGGCTTGCGAGGCTTCTTCGGCGTTGCGCGCGACTTCCTGCACAGTGGCGGTCATCTCGTGCATGGCGGTGGCCACCTGGTCGGTCTCGACCTTCTGGCTGTTGACACCGGCGCTGGTCTGCTCGGTCACGGCCGAGAGTTCTTCGGCGGCGCTGGCGATCTGGGTGACGCCGTCGCGGATGCCGCTGATCAGGTCGCGCAGGGTCACGCCCATGCGCGCGATGCCTTGTTGCAGCACGCCGAGTTCGTCGCGGCGGGTGACGGTGACGTTCTGGGTCAGGTCACCGCTGGCGATGCGCTCGACCACGGCCAGGGTTTCCTGCAGCGGACGGGTGATCTGACGGGTGATGATCACCGCGGCAATCACACCGACCAACAGCGCCAGCAGGGTGCTGATCAGCTGGAAGGTACGGGCCTGGGCGCTTTCGATGTCACGGCGGTCTAGCTGGATCTGGTACAGCTGCTCGCTGGTGTTGACGATCGCGGTGCCCTGATCGGTCATCTCTTTACGCGCCTGCACCGCTTCGCTGTTGGCGTTCTTGTAGGCCTGCAACGCGCTGCGGTAGTTGCTCAGGGCGGTTTCCAGCTGACGCAGGGCGTCTTGCTGGGTGGCGGCGAAATGCACGTTCAGTTGCTTGAGGCTGGCGATTGCTGCGTCCAGTTGGCCGACGGCTTTCTGCTCGGTTTCGGCGTTGGTGGTGGCGGTGTAGCCGCGCACTTCATAGCGCGCCAGGATGAACGCTTCCTTGGCCTGGGTGATGGCCTGGAACTGCTCGAAGCGCTGCTCGCTCATGTCCATTTGCTGCACGCGCTTGCTGATCGTTTCGATCAGGTTGTAAGCGGTGTCGGCGTTGGTGCCCATCACGTCGCGGGCGCTGTTGCCGGTACGGTAGGCGTTGCGCATCTTGTTCAGCGAGGTCTGGTATTCGGCGATAGTCGCGGCCTGCTCTTTCAGCAGTTTGACGTTTTCCGGGCTCTTGAACTTGTTGATCAGCGCCTGTTGTTGCGCGGCGAAGCTTTCGAGGGTGGTTTGTACATTCTGCGCGGCGGTTTCGTCGCCGTTGGTCAGCATGTATTGCAGGCGGACCACGCGCAGCTTGGTCAGGCCGGCATTGAGCTGGGTGATGTCGCTCATCCAGTTGCTGCGGTCAATCAGGCCGCCGAGGCTGGTCCAGCCCGTCAGGGCCAGCACGCAGGTCAGGGCCAGGACCAGGCCGAAGCCCAGGCCCAATTTCATGTTCACGCTGATGTTGCCGAACCAGCTATTCATCACAATTCCTCCAGGAACGTAGAGCTACTTGATCGTCGGTCAGGCTGGAAGATTGTTGTTTTTTTGAGCCAGCAAGGGTGTTAGCAGGTCTGTATCGGCCGCAAACACGAGAGCTGAAAGGTTTTTGTCCTACGGAATTTGTAACAAGGGCGCTTCAAGACTTTTTTCACATGCGTTTCACTCGCCACTTACGCCCGCTTCCTTACTCTCGCCGCATCGTATTGACTGTGATGCATGCCGACGAGGCGGCCCGATGTGGAGTTGAGACTGAGTCTGTTCGGCGTCAAACGCTCGATTTCCCTGAGCGGATTGGCCCGCTATCGCAATACCTGGGTGGTGCTCGGCGCGTCGCTGCTGGTGATTCCGCTGACACTGTGGCTGCTCGCCCCGGCGGCGGTGCCGGATCTGGCCCATGGCAATGTGTCCGGAGCCCGCGCGCTGGCGGCCGGGTGGGCCAAGGGCGACATGATTGTGCTGGTGCGTCACGTCGAGCGCTGCGATCACTCGCCGGCGCCGTGCCTGAGTGGCGACGACGGCATCACCGACCGCTCGCGCAGTGTTGCGGTCGGTGTCGGTGCACAGTTTGAGCATCTGGGCCTGAATAACGCTGACATCTACAACAGCCCGATGCTGCGCACGGTGCAGACCGCCGGTTACATGTTCAACCGCGCGGCCAGCGGCGAAGATTGGCTAATCAGCTGCAAGGGCCACATCCTGCAGGAAGCGCTGGCGCACAAGCTCCCCGGGCGCAATCTGATCCTGGTGACCCACAGCGAATGCATGGCGGAGCTGGAAAAGGACTTGAATACACCGGTTTCTGACCCTGGCTACGGTTCCTCACTGTTTGTGTCTGCCGCAAACAAAGCAGACCCGCGGGTGCTTGGCTTCATCGAAGCCTCCGACTGGCACTCCGTGAGCACCCGATGAACTGACGTTTGCCAAGCTTCAGCGCAAACAAAACCCGCCAGTGACGGCGGGTTTTTTATTGTCTGGTGCGAAGGACGTCAGTAGCCGACGAAGTAATACGCCTGACGCCCGACCATCATGGTCTTGAGCACTTTGAGTGGTGCGGCGGGTTCGCTGTCTGCCGAGATCACCGCGACGTTCGAGGGGGAAGCGCTGAGGAAGTCGTGCAGTTGCGCGTCAGTATCCAGCCCCTTGAGCACGCTTTGGGTGTAGAACACGCTGGCGCCGCCGACCCGTTCATTGGCCTGGAACAGTGCGACCTGCTGACCGTTGGCCTGCAAGCTCTGAATGTGTTCGGTCAACGGCAGGAACGACAACTCCTTGTCGGCGTTGGGCAGTGCCCACTGCGCGGCGCCGAGGTAGCTGGCGATCACCACCGTAAGCAGTCCTGCGGCAATCGCCTGACGATGACGGGCGACTTTTCCGATGAAGCGGTCGGTGGTTTCGCGCGCCTGCAAGCGCTCGAACAACACGCGCGCGTACTCCGCGGCGATCACGGCAGCCGCCGGGGTCATCGACATCAGGTAGACCGTGCGCTTGCTTGAGGCCAGGGTCAGCATGATGAACTGCGCAACGATCCACAGGCTGAAAAACAGCAGGTAACGGTTGGCCTTCAGATCCTTGCGGAAATGCCATAGGCCCAGGTACACCAGAATGTTCCAAGGCAGAAACGCTTCCGGCAGTTTGGCCAGATAGTAATAGAACGGCTCGTAATGCCCGGCCTCGACGAACGAGCCGCTGAAGCGACCGACGCTGTTGGTCAGCAGCACTTCAGCGACAGCGTGCGAACCACCGCGCTGATAGAGCACGGCGAGCCAGATCAGCAACGGAATCAGACCCACCACCGTGAGCAAACCGGGACGCAACCACGCGCCGAGCTTCAGGCGTTTGTCGACCAGGTTGTCGGCCAGCAGGTAGGCGAAAATCACTACCCCAGGCATCGCCAGGCCGAGCACGCCCTTGCTCAAAGTGGCGATAGCGATCCCGACGATAAACAGCAGCGAGTTAGCCGCGTTCGGTGCGCGTTGTGCCTGAAAGAACGCCAGCAGCGCCGTGGTCACGCCGAGCGCCAGCAGCGCATCTTCGCCGACCCCGCGCACGTTGCTCCAGTAGCTGGCCATGGTTGCCAGCAGAATTCCCGCTGTCCAGGCGACCGCTTTTGGCCGGCCGAAGCGGCGCAGCATGCCGTACAGCAGCATCACGCTGAGCAACCCGGCCACCGCCGACGCCAGCCGCACCGCCCATGGCGAAACACCAAACACGCGCATGGCGCCGGCGTCCAGCCACAGGCTCAGCGGTGGTTTTTCCAGAAACGGTTCGCCGAACAGGCGCGGCGTCACCCAGTCATCGTCCAGATGCATCTCCATGGCGATCCCGGCGACCCGAGCTTCGGTGGAGCCTTGCAACTGGTGGTTACCCAAAGCGAAAAAAAACAGCAGGGCGGCGAGTAGAAACAGTGAAGTGGCGGCACGCGGCATGGATTTCAGGCAACCGGAAAGGGCAGGAGCCTTGAGCATACTTCGCCAATGCTTAACAAATTGTGAAACTCACGCTAATTGGCGCGACCAGCGCTGTTCCGGTGCTTCGAACAACGGATTGACCAGCGCCGTCAGCACATGATCCTGCCAACGTCCGGCGATATTCAGATAAGCCTTGGCATAGCCCTCGCGCTCGAAACCCAGACGCTCCAGCAATCGCGCACTGCGCTCGTTACCGGGCATGTAGTTGGCCATGATCCGGTGCAGGTTCTGCCTGTCGAACATGTAGCCGATGCCGGCCTCCAGACCTTCCTGCATCAAGCCCTGACCCTGATGCGCGTGGTCAATGTGATAACCCAGATAACAGGCCTGAAACGCGCCGCGAATGATCCCGCTGAAATTGCACGCGCCGATCATTTGCTGGCCATCCGGCGTCAACAGAGCGAAATGCATCGCCAGCCCGGCCTCGTAGGCACTGGCCTGGACTTCAAGGCGTCGGCGAATCTGCTCGCTGGAAAAGTATTCGGTGGTGCGAATCGGCGACCAAGGGGCGAGATGGCGCTGGTTGCGTGCATAGAAGTCACTTTCCAGCTCGGCCTGTTCCGGGGCGAGGATGGCGAGCGTCAGGCGTTGGCAGGGCAGGCTCAGCAGTGACATCGGCGGCTCCGGTTGGCAGGGTCGAGGGACAGGATTGCCTAGGAGATGGAAAAAAACAAACCGCGCTGGCGCTCTGTAAATTTCTTTGGTTGAGTGCACAGGGTTATCGACTGCGGCATTTCCGGGATTGGAGGAACAAGCAATGGAATTTGCATTGACGGTGAACGGGTTGGCGCCGCGTGTTCGGGCGCCGGACCCAGCGCTGGTCACTCCGGTGCGCGAGGCGCTGAACGCCAGTTACCGCGAGCATGCGCCTTTTCTCGAGTGGGCGGTTGAACACACCAGTGAGGGGCGGGCGCTGTCGTCCATGCTGCAAGCGCGGGATGACTTCACCAGCGAGACCGGTGAGCGGCGCTTATTCATCGTGACTGAAGACGGACAAGCCGTCGTTGGCTGCATCGGCCTGGTGCCGCGTCGACGCAAGCGTTATGTCGTCGGTTATTGGGCCAACAGCGCGTTTGCCGGCAAGGGCTACATGCGCGAAGTGCTCCAGCAACTGGTCAGGCGCCTGCCGGAGTTCACCTTTTACCTGACCACATCGTCGGCCAACAGCCGCAGTCAGCGTCTGGCTGAAGCGGCGGGGTTTGCGCTGATCAGGGTTCATCCACAGGCGCGGCAATCGCAGCAGCACGGCGTGCAGGACACTTGGGTGTATCGCTTCGGCAGCAAACGCCAGGCAAAAAAAAGCCCGCGGGAGAGCGCGGGCGAACCGTAGTTTCTTGAATGAGCGAGCGGACTGTACCGTGTTGATCGAGCCTGAGCAGTGAAGAAAAATTCATCTCGGCAGCGACCGCTCTGCAACGCCTCAGGGCAGATGATCCGCGGCGAAATCCGCTTCCGAACGCGCCGTCAGCCGGCCCTTGCGGCAGGCCTGCTGAAAGCGTTCGAAGTCGCGCTCGTTCTGCGCGGTGTAACTGCGGGCGTATTTGAACAAAGCGTCGGCCAAGGCATCGCCCTTGCCGATGTAACCACTGATCAGCGCAGCGTTGCCTGAGGCTTTGGCGTGCGCCCGTGCCAATGCGCGGCCACAGACCCGGGCATAGGCGGCGAAGGTGTCGGCGTCGAAGTTTTCCAGCTCGGCGGAAATCTTCATATCGCGCAACTGCCGCACATAAAAATGCCGACCGTTGGGACCGGTGGTCCAGCCGAGAAACAGATCGCTGGCCGACTGCATCAAGCGCTGCCCTTCGACCACCCGTTGGCCTTCATGACGCGTGCGGAACTTGGCCTTCACATAGTCGGCGAGTACTGAGCGCCGCGCCTCCTTGAACTGCAGGAACAACGGAAACTCCTGATCGTCGGTCAGCAGCGCCACCAGACAGCGGGTGCCGACGCTGCCCACGCCGACCACTTTGAACGCCAGATCCTGCACGTGAAACCGCGAGAGCAATTCCCGCCGGTCAGCCTGCAGCGTGGTGCGATAGTCACGCATGAACGTATCGAACAACGGCCGCCAGTCCGCCAGCCGCAACCAGTCATCATCGGCGTCGAGCAGCGTGGTGTTCTTGTGCAGGTGGAAAATCTCCGGCAAATCGTCACGAATGACCAGCCGCCCGTTGGCGTGGCGCTCACTGATTTTCGGCAGCAACTGGGCGTGGGTGCGCCGCTCGGCTTTATCAACTGCACGCTGCACATGCTCCAGGGCACTCTTGCGCGCCTGATCGAGCAAATCTTCGTACTTGATCGATTCGTACCAGGTTTCCAGCGCACTCTGCTCGGCGCACTCCAGCATCGTCGCCTGATAGGCGCCGACCATCTGCCGACACACATCTTCCTCAACCGACTCGCCATGGCGCAAATCCCGCGCCGCCACCACGAAACTCGCAGCCAGCCGCTTCACGTCCCATTCCCAAGGCCCGGGATGCGCCTCGTCGAAATCATTGACGCTGAACAGCAGATTGCGCTCCGGCGTGGCAAACCCGCCGAAATTCATCAAATGCGCATCCCCACAGATCGGCCCGACCAGTCCCATGTTCTCGGTGCTCGACAGATCATGTGCCTGCACCAGCGCATTGCCACGGAAGAACGTGAAGGGCGACACCAGCATTCGTCCGTAACGCAGTTCCACCAGCGAGGCGACGCGGCCCTGACTGGAGGCCTTGATCAGCGGGATCGGATCGCGGTTCATTTTTCCGGTGGTGGCCTGGGCGCTGCGCGAGCATTTTTTGCGGGCGTCCTTGCCTTGCTTCATGCGGGTTTGGAGGGTGGTCATGGGGGCTCGTCGTGGCAGTGGGGGCGGTGTGAGTGTAGAAGTGGTTCAGGGGTTTATCTGCCGGCGACACTGAGCGATGTCACTTCTGAACTCCGTCACTTTGTCCTCGTGCCAGATCCAGCATCGTTATTAACCAGCTTCAGAGACAAATCGTACTTGGCCACTTCATTACGCCGGGCGGCGTTGCGCATGAGGTAGACCTGAACCGTGTACTCGCCATCGCCGGGCAGTGGACCGAGAAAGTGATTGCCCATGATCGAGCCGTTGAACAGCGCGTAATCCGCACCCTTGGCGAGGATGTTGAAGTAAGCGGAGGTGTTGGACGGTTTGAAGTCGACGGTCAGTATCTGGCCGGCCTTGGCGTTGAATGTGTACTGCGCGGTCTGGTCCCCCTTGATCGACTGTTTGCGCTGGATGCTGTCGGCACTGGTTGTGAACGCGATCGGTTCGACGCGCACAGTGGGGGCGTCGGCCGCATGGACGGACAAGGAAATCAGCGCGGCCAGCGCTACGGCAATCCAGCTTTTCATCTTCAACTCCATTGCATCTCGATGTTCGCAGCATAGAGCCTGCTTCGAGCGACCGCCCAGAGATTGCGCGGATTAAATGTTGCTGGATTTGAGCACAAGCCAGAGATGATGTTCGCTGACACGAATCAGCTGTTCACATAATTCTCACCTGAGTTTTGCGATGATGGGCGCCGGTATTCCATCGGCCCCAGCGAGTGATCCCAGCATGAATGTGAGCGTTCTCCACGCATTGATTGCGGCGGCGCTGTTTGGCGCCAGTACGCCTCTCGCCAAACTGTTGGGGGTACAGGTTTCGCCGATTCTGCTGGCCGGGTTGCTCTATCTCGGTAGCGGTCTGGGCTTGACCGCCCTGCGTTTTGTCCGCGATCGTGGCTGGAAGCCCTCCGGGCTCGGCACCGGTGAATGGCCATGGCTGCTCGGCGCCATCGGCTTCGGCGGAGTGCTGGCGCCGGTGGCGCTGATGTTCGGTCTGACCCGAACGTCCGGCGCGAGCGCGTCACTGATGCTCAACCTCGAATCAGTGCTCACGGCGCTGCTGGCGTGGGTGGTGTTCAAGGAAAATGCCGACCGACGAATCGTGATCGGCATGCTCGCCATCGTCGCCGGTGGCGTCGTGCTGTCCTGGCCACAAGAGGCCGTCTCGGCGCAAGACTGGAGCGGCCCGTTGGCCGTCGCTTTCGCCTGCTTCTGCTGGGCCATCGACAACAACCTGACCCGTAAAGTCTCGGCCTCGGACGCACTGTTCATCGCCGGCAGCAAAGGCCTGGTGGCGGGGCTGGTCAACTGCACACTGGCCCTGTTCATCGGCACCCAACTACCCGTCGCCACCTCGCTGGTGCCGATCATGCTGGTCGGCTTTCTCGGCTACGGCGTCAGCCTGGTAATGTTCGTCCTCGCCCTGCGCGGCCTCGGCAGCGCACGCACCGGCGCCTACTTTTCCACCGCACCGTTTCTCGGCGCAGGCATCTCGATTCTGCTGCTCGGCGAGTCGATATCGCTGATGTTTCTGCTCGCAGCGGCGTTAATGGCGGTGGGGGTATGGATTCATCTGATGGAAAACCATGTTCATGAGCATCAGCACGAACCGCTTGAGCATGATCATCGGCATACACACGATGAGCATCATCAACATACGCATGGGTTTGAGTGGGATGGGGCGGAGCCGCATAGCCATCCGCATGTGCACACGCCGATGCGGCACAGTCATGCGCATTTTCCGGATGTGCATCATCGGCATGGGCATTGATTGAAACTCTGAAGTCTGTTGATTGATGTCATTGTGATATCGTCTCTGTCGATTTCTTCAGTCTTTCATTCGAGTCATTCCATGAAACCAATTTTCCTGCTGTTGCCCATTGCGGCCCTTTTTTCTGCTTTCAGCGTTGCCGCTGCACCTTCGCCGGTGGCGTCGTTTGCCGCTTGTGACGATCACTCCCTGGCAGTCGTGCAATCACCTTTGTTCAAGGATCTGGTGCCGAGCACTGTCGAAAATGGCCAGATCAAATTGTCCGGCGGCACCAAGAGCGATATGGGGCAGCGCTGGATGTTCGCCAAGCCGGCCGAAATTGACGGCATGTCGTTGACCGGCTTCTACGCCGAAGATACAGACCTGATGGGCACTCGCATCATCAGTTGGGGGTTCTACGCCAAACAGACGCCGAATGAACTCCACACCCAGTTGGAAAAAGCGGGTGGGCCGCGTATGGACATGTCGCAGGGACTCTACGCACGCGCGGAAATCTGGTCCCACGGCAAATCCAACTGGCAGCCGGAAGACCCATCCGCAACGGCGGGCAAGCTGGTTGTCGACAGTGCCGAGCGCGTGTTCCTGATCGAGCCTGCTCCGCAAGAGCTGACGACTGGCAGCAAGGGGATGTTTACCTGCTCGATTCAAGGCAAGGTCAATGAGGCAATGCTCAAATCCAGCCGCCCGGATCTGCTCAGCTCGGCTCATTGATTTTGATGAATGCGGGTACGAAAAAGGACGACATCGTGTCGTCCTTTTTTATGAGTAGGCAGAGCATTGCCAGGGTTATCGAGTTCGATCGCCTGCAGGCTGTGGGTTTGTGTGCCCGGTTTGGCTGATGTGCAAATGCGACAAAGCCCGCACAAGGCGGGCTTTGTCGTCGAGAGTTGGTGGGCCGGGGTAATCTGAACAGGCTCCATAGTTAACTGATTTATAAGGCTAATATCCGGTTTGTTTTTTTGTTGGAATACCTTTTGGAATGCCTTCATCAGAGACTCATAACAATTAGGTCCGATGAGGTGATGCTTCCAGTCGAGCTGGAGCATCGCGTGGCGGATGTCGCTTTGCTTAAGGGCATGTCTATACCCCCGCTCAGATATCTCTGCGCCTGGCTCAAGGCGAATGGATTAGTTCTCTTCTGGCTTCCCCTGAGAAACTCTGAGAGCAGTGGTCTTCTTTATCTGAAGAGGAATTTTCTTAAGCCCAGTGGATATGTCAGTGAGAGCTTCACTGCCAGGCCGGCTTTGTGGTACTGATCGAGACTCAAGGTTGGGCGCATCTTGTGCGAGGGGGGCGGGATTCTTCTCTCCAGGCAGTTCATCTTGATCTAGGCCTGCGAAATGATTCATTGACGGATCATGAGGTGCAGCTGCGAGCACAAGGCTGGGTTCCGAAGGATCTTCTGGCAGCGGCAGGCGCTCCGAGTCAATCTTAAACGTATCTTCAGTTGAGCTTGATTGATTGTCTGTTGATGACTTTTGCGAACAAAATGGGCTTGCTGTTGCAGCCTCTTTTAGGGCGTGAGTGGCATCGCCCACTGGTATGGCGTGATTAAAGAGCTCGCCTGGAAGTTGGGTGCTCTGGCCTTTCACGATTGCTTCGGCATCGACCATTATCTGCCTGCACAGTTTGTCGATCCTGCGTTGCTGATCCTGGGTGACGGGTTCTATGGACGGCGCGACATCTTGCAGCAGAATTTTAAATCGACTTAGCGCTGCCACGCTGCTCTTCAATAAATCCATTAAGGTCTTATTGGCCTGCTTGTGTTTGTTGATTTCTTCTTTGCTAGCCGATAGCTGATCTTTTAACTGCTTGAGCTGTTCTTTCAGCTTCGCGTGGGCTTGCGATTCGTCATAAATCATAGTGCTAAGCATGCTGGTTTCGTTAGTGCGATTCTGCCTAGCCAGTGTAGAAAGTTCTCTTTTTACTTCGGTTTTGAGCTTGTAGGTACAAGCCTTTCGCCCATTGTGTGGGGCCCTGTACCTCTTCTGCCTCCACGCATTTTTCATCTTTTCAATGATGGCTTGGTCATCTCTTGAGCGCGCAAGTTTCTCGCCAACACGTAGCAGGTCTTTGTGCATTGAAGAAGTGAAATTCGGGTCGATCCATCCTTTCCCTTGCAGATATCGATGAGCCCACAGCTGCTGCTGGAGATCATGCTTATCGAGCCACTCAAGTCCAAATGACTTCTTGCGCATGCCCTGACCTCCCAGGTATCGGCTTAGCTTTCAGTCTGGATAGTACATATGTTTTTGGTTATGCGTGACGTTTTGATATCGTTATTCGTAACGTTTATTAAATGTTATGCGTAACGAATTGATATTTATTACAGTCTGTAAATATTGCGATATATTGATCTTTCTTAACCGCTAACCGGAGCCCTTAGGTGCCGTTACGTGCTTTGCTTTGTGAGATCAAGGGCCTTAAGCCAGAGGCCAAGTACTTCCTGGTGCGCTTCATTCAGTGCTTCGGTGTTACTGATCCTGTCTGCCTAGGTGTTAAAGAATTTGCCAAGCAAGTTGGCGTTACGGACCGCCAGGCTTCGGCGGCTCTGAATGCCTTGGTGGATGCTGAAATTCTGGTCTGCTCATTGGTACCCAATAACGGAGGGCGTCAAGCAAGGTGGTATGGAGTCGCCAAGACCTTTCTTGCGGAGCTAAATCGTTTGCCAGTGCCGGTCGGCGCAATGCACATATCGGCCATTGAACGGCTAATGGTGCATGGTGGGACTGATGCAGGTCAGTACGAGGAGGAGGGGATATCGCTGGCTCATCTTAGAGCAAGAAAAAAGCCCGGTGGCCTGAACAGGGTGAATCGACTATTAATGGCCGTGTTGCTGTGCAGTGCTGATCGGTGTGGTGTCGTACGCAATCTCGGGACATTGCAGATCTGCAAGGCTACAGGTCTGAGTAAGGAGAGGCTAAGGAACCGGCTCAAGACGCTGATGGATCAAGCTCTGATACGCAGCTACTTGCCGGGTTTGAGCAGTTCGGTCCTGGCGGGGAGGAGGAACAGTGTTTACTACCTCAATTTGAACCATGCGCAGTTGGAGGGAAGTGGCCAAACGACGTCTATTCTGAGAGTTGTGGGCGGTAGCACGTGGCCCGGTAGGCTAGAGGTGTTGCAAAGGATTCGTAGCGTAGCAAACAGTATCAAAAAGGATGACGAGTGCGCTAAACGTTCGCTGGGTAGTCCGGTACTGGAGGTCTTTGCTGGGCAAGGGTTGTTATTTTATCGCGCATTTCAGGCTCTCATGGAGGATTACGCTTCACAGCTTTTATCCAGACATTGGTTGGATCTAGTTGGGGACCACCTGAGGACGAGATTTGATGACCCAATACTTCGCGAGCAGATCCTAAAAGATTTCAAGCTGCCAGATGGCCCGCAAGGTGCTGAGGATACTGATATCAGTGCTATTCGTGCCGACTTCAGCGGTCAACTCTTCGGTTTGGCATATGGCATGGCTCTATACTTCAAGGAGCTGCTATCCAAAGCTACGAATGTGCCTTTCAGTGAGCTCGATTTTATTATCATCCATCAGCCTATTAGGCAAGGCTATTTGTACAGAGCTTTGCTAGTGCGGCCCAAGGCAGAGCAGGGTTGGAGTGGGAATCTGATCATTGACTCAAGCGTTACTCCGGTGTCTGTTCGCAGATTATCTCGAGAGCAGGAAATCCCTCTTGAACAGTTGTATGCCTATTGCTTGCTGACCAAGCCAGGCCGGCCAGGCAATGACAGGCAATGACAGGGTAATTAAGTAATTTTTTACAGGCTTTGCGAATCCTCTGAACGTATTACAGGAGCCCGTTCATGAGGATCATCCGCCTGAAAGAAGTCATCGACTCGACCGGTCTGGCACGGTCAACCATCTACAAGTACATCGGGGAGGGCAGCTTTCCGAAGCCGGTATCACTGGGTGACCGTTGCGTCGGCTGGGTTGAAAGCGAGGTGCATGATTGGATCCTGGCAAGGATCGAGGAGCGCGACCTGACCTAGGGTGCGTCCGAGGTAAGGGCATCTAGTAGCTAGGCATAACTGCCATGACCGGTTTGCAGCCGGTCATGGCAGTTATGCCGGCTGGACCTTGCCAGCGCTTGCCGGGATTGCCTGGAAACGCTCTACATATACCAGGCAGTGTTGCTTCCATTGCCTCGGCCTACTGGGCTTCAAACCGGATCAGGGCATGGTTTTTTACCGGAGTGATAGCGGAACAAATATATAAGCGTGGCGGGAGCAGTCGGGTCTCAGATCCCTCAGTTTTCTGGAGAGGACTTTCTCGGTGTGGGTATTATGCTTTTAGTAGCTCTCACTACCCGCAGGGTTGGTACCAGTCGGCATGGCGGCTACTGGCTTTAGGAGCCAGCAGCCGGATTTCACGTAGGTAGTGTCCTACAAGGCTGTGATTAAAAAAATACACACTGGGCATTGGTTATGAACCTAATCCTAGTGAGTAGTAACCATGCTTCGTCATCCCGATAACACCAACCTCCGCCTGCACCACGACGACACCTTTGAAGGCCTGCCAGTGATGGTCGAGAAAGGCCCCTTCGTCTGGCAATACCTGTCCCGCTTGAAGTGCACCGTAGATCTGGCACTTGAGCAGTACTCCAGGCTACTGGCCTTCAGAGTGGATCTCCGTCTGCTAGTCGGAATCGATCTACCTGATCATGCATACACGAACAAAGTCATCAGTAGGTTCGTCGCTTCCTTCAACGCGAAGATCGAACATAACCGTGACAAGGCCCGTGAGCGGAACTTGTACGCCCATGACTGCAAGGTCCGCTACGTCTGGGCCCGGGAGGTGGGATGGGGTGGGCGACCACACTACCACCTGCTGATCTTGCTTAACCGAGATGCCTTCTACACTGTAGGACGACTACGATCTCTAGTCCCCAACATGATCAGCCGCATGGGGGAAGCCTGGGCCAGTGCCCTGAAGCTATCGGTAGATCAAATCAAAGGCTTAGTAGAGATCCCTAATAACGCGGAGTATCGAATAGACCGGTATACCTGCCCTGGTGATGTCGATCAGTTGCCGGCGCTATTTCATCGTGCCAGTTACCTGTGCAAGGCAGCTACCAAGTCGTTTGGGAGCAACCACCATGGCTTTGGATGGAGTAAGAGTTAATAACTGGACTGTTCTTTCTTCGTGTGGACAGCAAACCGGCAGGGGCGCGAACCTTTCGCAATGGTCGCGTTCGACGGGTAACTGCTTGAGTGCTATCGATCAGTCGATGGCTATTCCCCCCCTCTGAGAGAATGTCCTGTTTCCTGGCCGGCTGATTGCCACTACAGTGGTGCCCTTTTACTAGGAGGGCACCATGGCATCAGTGATTGAAGTGATTCAGGATGTGGTTTACGTACTGGCAGGCGAGAAGTTAACTATCCCGGCAGATTCGATTGTTCAGTCCCCATCTGGGCTAGTGGAGGCTCCCAGATTCAAGGGGGATGGTGAAACCTATGCGACGTTTTTCGCCGGGACTACCCAGGCAGGCCCTGTCGTATGGCGTGTCACGGCAGATTACGGTTTCACAACTCCAAGCGTCGACGCGGTCGAGCTGGTGGAGTGCCCTGATGGTATCGAGATCATTCAAGCCTTAGCGGTTGAGATCATTCAAGCCGATTACGAAGACGCTGCGTATTGAGCTACCTGCATGCTTACAACTAGATCCTGCAGTATTACTAAGGAAGACAGGGATGAGTGATCAGAAGAGCGACAGAGCTTCGAATGCAACGTGGTTCGTCGGTGCCACCTACGGCGCTGATGACCAGATGCCGCGCTTTCTGTCTGAGGGGATCTGGGAAAATGGCTATGAGGACAAACATCTCGATGTGGTGCGCTCGATGCGACCGGGGGACCGAATCGCTATCAAAGCGGCCTACACGCGGAAACATGGGTTACCCTTCGACAGTCGCGGTCAAACCGTCTCCGTCATGGCCATCAAGGCTATTGGCACAGTCACCGAGAATTTGAATGACGGTCAGCGGGTAAAAGTAGAATGGGTCGAGGTGGAACCTCCACGAGAGTGGTACTTCTACACTCACCGGGGAACAGTCTGGCGTGTACTATCCGGTGACTGGATGAACGATGCCTTAATCGCTTTCGCCTTCGAAGGCAAGGCGCAGGACGTGGAGCGCTTTCGCAACGAACCTTTCTGGCGGGAGCGTTACGGGACGATGTCACCTGAGAAGCTAAATTTCCAGTGGACGACGTTTTATGAGGCTGTGGCCGAGAAACTGCTTACCTACGCGAAAGACAGAACTTTTCTCATCGAGGGCATCCACGAGATCGCCTCTCGTGTCTCTGGTTTGAGCTATTTGCACGACAAGTTCCAGGATGGTTCCACTGGTCCGCTTCGGGATATCTGCCCATTCACCACAATGGGGACCTTCAACCGCTCGATGACGGATGCTAACCGCAAAACGATCGCTGGCGAGTTGGCCAAGTTGCTGGGCGTCACTGTCCCTGTGCCTGCCTCGTTTGAAGGTATTCCGGTGCTGAACAATCAGCGCTCTTGGTTCTTCGCGTATGCAGACAAACGTGGGCAGGGTGACATCGATGCCTTGTGGAAGGTGTTCGTGGCGGCCAGTCAGTTGCCGGATAGCGATCAACCAGGCACCCGAGATGCTTTTATTCAAGCCTATGACGACGCCACCCAAGTATGGGGCGTGGCATGGAATCTCTCGACAGGCCTTTACTGGACACATCCGTGGGAGTTTCTGACCCTCGATAGCCAGTCGCGTCACTACATCAACAAGCGGCTCGGTCTAAATGTCGCCATCAGTGGTCAGCAAGGCCCCTGCCATGCAGGGAGCTATCTGAAGCTGGTTGACGATCTGCGTGCGCGCTTCAGCGAAGACGATTATCCCGTCCACAGCTTTCCGGACCTGTCGTTGGCGTCCTGGATGTACAACGACCCGGACGACGAGCTTGTATCCTCTGGCGATGCTGAAGACGGTGTCGCTGAAGACCAAGTAACCGTAAGTACTGCTCGTGAAGCCTTTCAGGTGACTGCGCCAATTATCCCGTACTCGGTTGAAGACATTCTCAATGATGGGTGCTTTCTTGCTAGGGCCGAGATAGACCTTCTGCTAGATCGGCTGCGCGCCAAGAAAAACCTGATCCTGCAGGGGCCCCCGGGCACAGGAAAGACTTGGCTGGCTAAGCGGCTGGCCTTCGCGCTAATGGGGCAGAAGGACGATAGTAAGGTTCGGGCGGTTCAATTCCATCCCAACTTGTCCTACGAGGACTTTGTACGAGGCTGGCGCCCAACTGGTGAAGGTAAATTGTCGCTGGCGGACGGTGTCTTCATGGAAGCGATTAAGGCGGCCAGCAAAGACCCCTCTTCGAAGTTTGTTGTGGTGATTGAGGAAATCAATCGTGGTAATCCCGCGCAGATATTCGGAGAGCTGTTGACGCTCCTGGAGGCTGGGAAACGCACGCCAAGCGAAGCATTGGAACTCTGCTATCCAGATGCAGATGGCAAGCGGCGTCCGGTCCACATTCCCGAAAACCTCTATGTTATCGGCACTATGAACATCGCTGACCGATCATTGGCGCTGGTCGATCTGGCGCTGCGTCGCCGCTTCGCTTTCGTTGGATTGGAGCCGAGGCTAGGGCTCGTGTGGCGGGACTGGGTGGTCAAAGAGTGTGCTGTTGATCCAATCCTGGTGGAGGATATCGAGCAACGATTTTCCAAGCTGAACGATCAGATCGCGGCGGATGCCCGTCTCGGTAAGCAGTTCCGGATTGGCCACAGCTATGTGACACCTGCGCATCGACTGGAGTCGGGAGACACGAAAAAGTGGTTCCAGCAGGTTGTAGAGACGGAGATCGGCCCGCTGCTGGATGAATATTGGTTCGACGCGCCCGACGAATCACAAAAGGCGATTGCACGACTGACACAGGGGTGGTGATGAGCATCGTCGCAGAGCAGGTGGATGGCGTGCTCGCGAGCGCCGAGGGCTTCATCGGACGCATTCCGGTGCGCAACCTTTGGCTGCTGATGCTCTATGCCTCGGACCTGTTTCGCACTTGTGGCATTGGCAAGGTCGGCTTGGAAGACAGTCCTGACGATCTGCCGGATCTAGTTGCGGAGATTCTTGCTCATGCTGTTGAGGTAAGGCAACGGCGCAGGCTAAGTCTTGGCTACCGTTCTCGTGATGCAGTGATCAATCGTGTTCGGGGCCGCATCGATGTTCTGACTACCGAGCGTCATCAGTTGCTGGATCGTGGCTTGGTAGCATGTCGATTCGACGAGCTGACTATCGACACGCCCCGCAATCGCTTTGTCCGAGCAGCTCTGGAATCAATTTCCAGAATTGTGCGGAGAAGAGAGCTTGCACATAGATGCCGATCACTTGCGAGTTGCATGAAGTCGATGGGGGTATCTGGCGAGCCACCCACGCGAGCTCAAATGAGCACCGATCGTTTTGGACGTAACGATGCAGACGATCGATTCATGGTGTCAGCCGCGAAGCTGGCATTTGACCTGGCGATACCGACTGAAGTGTCTGGGGCGAATGTGCTCTCTTTGCCAGATCGAGAGGTGACCTGGGTGCGCCGATTGTTCGAGCGGGCTGTAGGCGGGTTCTACGAGGTGGTGCTAAGTCCCCAGGGGTGGCGGGTAAAGTGCGGTGGCGCACTGAGTTGGAAAATTGAGCAAAAGACCGCAGGAATCGACAAGGTCCTGCCCTCCATGCGAACGGATGTTGTTCTCGACCACCCATCAACTGGGCGGCGAATCGTCATCGACACTAAGTTCACGTCAATCGTGACGAATGGCTGGTACCGTGAGGAAACCCTGCGTAGCGGCTATGTGTATCAAATCTACGCCTATTTGCGATCTCAGATTGGGCGTGGCGATGCTCTTGCCGATTGCGCCAGCGGATTACTGTTGCATCCCGCGATCGGCCAGTCGGTCGACGAGACGGTTGTGATTCAAGGGCATGCCATTCGGTTTGCCACAGTTGATTTGGCTGCTTCGGTTGAAGAAATTCGAAACCAGCTGTTGAGCGTTTGCGACGGGAGTATTTAGTCAGCCGAGCTGATTGGGTGAGTGACGCGGCATGGGAGGTGTTCGGATTTAAATGAAAAATAAAGAGTCGCGCCCCTGTTTTCCCACTTTTTTACAATTTCTCCTGATTTTCCCCCTGCCAAGACCGGCTTTTTTGATCGGTTTTTTTCGTTTGGTTGTCGCCCGAATTGAGCTTTTATCGGGCATCGAGAAAACGGTCGAGGAGGTCGAATTGAGAGACGTACTTTCGTGCTCAACTTTCCGCCTCTGACGGAGCTGCAAGATCAGGGGGTTGGAAGTGAGAATCAACCAGAGACCAAGTTTTTTTATAAGTGTAGGGGATTGACTGACCAATCGTCGACGAGACGGGGATTGGTGCGGCGTCAAGGCGCTTTGCCGTTACCTTGCTCCGAGTGCTGGATATTGTGACATCCATCAAACTCCTGGCAGGCATCTGTTTCCCAAGGATGGCATCTCGAGCGCACCGAGAAATAGGCAGCTCCCCTAACACGAATAAATCTTGAAGTCCCTGCAGTGCGGGGACCGTGGGAGCAGTAAATGTTAGGGAGACGCTGAACAATTAACCCGTTCGCACTGTCCTCATTTCCAAGCCGGTTTTTTTCAACCGAGCAGCCTTATTTTGCGTTTCTGGGGCCGATTTCTGCCCTCATTCTGCTGATTTTCGGGCCAGCTCCGCCTATCAGGCGGAGTCATCCCGCCGGCTGTTGCAAATGCCGCTTGGCCAGCATCAGATTGGCCAACCCAAACAGGCTGAATAACTGCGTCGTATTCTTTTTCAGCCCGCGGTAGCGAACCTTGCAATGATTAAAGCGCACCTTGATGACCTGAAAGGGGTGCTCGACCTTGGCACGCAGTTGCGCCATGGCGTATTCGATCTTGCGCTTGACCCGATGCAGCACGTTGCCTTCACCGTGATGCTTGTAACTGCTTGGCCGTGCTGCGATCGACCAGATAACGTCCCGCTCAGCATGCTCCGCTTGCTTGGCCACGCCGGTGTATCCAGCGTCACCCGAAACATAGGTTTCGGCACCGTGCAGCAACTGCTCAACCTGGGTGACATCCGCCACGTTGGCGGCCGTCCCTACCACGCTGTGCACCAGTCTCGACGTAGCGTCGACACCAATGTGGGCCTTCATCCCGAAGTGCCATTGATTGCCTTTTTTGGACTGATGCATCTCAGGATCACGCTTGCCTTCTCGGTTCTTGACCGAGGGCGGCGCGGCGATCAGGGTCGCGTCGACGATAGCGCCTTCCCTGAGCAGCAGACCCCGGCTGGCCAGATGCTGGTTAATCGTTTCAAACCGCACCCGCGTTAGCTGATGGATACGCTGGTCCGAGCGCGGGAGCGTAATCCGATCTTCAAGCACGAGACGGGCTATATCTGTTCAGTCGAGCAAGGTGAGGACAAGGGATTCCACATCCATGCGGCTTTCTTTTTCAACGGAGCAGAGGTGCGCAGCGACTTTGCTAAGGCGAGATCGATCGGTGATCTGTGGGAGCAGATTACCCGTGGTCAGGGTTACTGCTTCAGCTGCAATGATGACAAGGCGAGCTACGGTGATGAGCTCGGTATCGGGGTGATCCAGCGTCGGGACATCCTGGCTCGGCAAAAGGTCGTCAAGGCCATGCGCTATCTGGCCAAAGACAGTCAGCATCTACGCATGAAGCCTGCCGGGGCGAGGGCCTTTCGCACTGGCGGCGTTCGGCGGGCACCTGCTTGAAAAGTTTACAGGTTAAATGTGCTGAGCTGGTTTGGATTCGTTCGAGCGGGTAAGGTTCAGCTACTGTAGTAGTACATCGCAGGGAGGCAGTTGGCAGTATCGCTGACCTCCTTCCGTGCATAGCACATATTGCGTCAGCTGGAAGTCGAGACATCTGGCCAGTTCGTTACCAGGGAAGTATTCATGTCAATCAATCAAACAGAACTCTATGACGCGCTGCAAGCCTTGACTCAGCGTGAGGATGTGAGGGCAGAGTTCATCTATGGGCTCCTGAATGCCTACGGTTTCGCCAAGAGCACGATCACTCAGCTAAGGAACGGCGGTGCCCGTAACGTGGCTAAGATCACTGATGATGTCGCGCTGAAAGGCCAACTTTATTTCCACCTTGCTCAGGCCGGTGAGAGCGTCCATGAAGCCGCAGAAGGTTTCAAGGCCGACGATATCATCAAGAGACAGAAGATCCGCTTCGTCATTGTGACCGACTTCAAAGAACTGGTCGCCTATGACCTGAAGGCGGATGAGCGGCTGGAAACGCCATTCACCGAATTGCATCAGCAGTACAGCTTTTTCTTGCCGCTAGCAGGCCTGGAGAAAAGCTACACCCATAGTGAAAGCGTGGCGGACGTAAAAGCTGCAGAGAAGATGGGGCGGCTGTTCGACCTGATCCGTGAGCGCAATCAGATAACGGCTGTCGAGGAGGTGCATGCACTCAACGTGTTCCTCACTCGTTTGCTGTTTTGCTTCTTTGCTGAAGATACCGGGATTTTTAAAAAGCATCAGTTCACCGATGCAATCAAGTCCACCACCCACGAGAATGGGGAGGACGTGGCGGAATTCCTCGGCAAACTGTTCTCTGTGATGAACTCTCCTGACGATGGCGCCCTACGCCAGTCGATGCCGGCACATCTGAAAGCTTTCCCGTATGTGAACGGCGGATTATTTGCGCAGCAGGTATTAATCCCCGCTTTCGGTGCTAAGTCGCGCCGTCTGCTGCTGGAGTGTGGAACTCTGGATTGGTCACAAATCAATCCGGACATCTTCGGCTCGATGTTCCAGGCGGTGATCGATGAAGAGCAGCGCAGCACCATGGGCCAGCACTACACCTCCGTGGGTAGCATCATGAAGGTGATCAAGCCGCTATTTCTTGACAAGCTGTACGCTGAGCTGGAGCGCTCTCGTAGCAGCGAGAACAAACTTAAAGATCTACTGGAGCGGCTAGCCTGCATCAAGATTTTCGACCCGGCCTGTGGCTCAGGTAACTTCCTGATTATTGCCTACAAGGAACTTCGCCGTTTCGAGATGGAAGTGTTCCGCGCACTAAACGAGTCCAGCCAGCAGCGCGTAATTTTCATGACCGGCATCAAGCTCTCTCAATTCTATGGAATCGAGATCGATGATTTTGCGCACGAAATTGCGCTGTTATCGCTGTGGCTGGCAGAGCATCAGATGCATCAGGAGTTTACGTTTGCTTTTGGTCATGCCGAGCCAATGCTGCCGCTGAAGGCGAGCGGCAACATTGCGCTTGGGAATAGTCTGCGTTTGGACTGGGGTGCTGTGTGTCCTAAAACGCCTGAGGATGAAGTCTATCTGATTGGTAACCCACCTTTTCTTGGAACCACGGGCCGCTCTGAAGAACAGTCGGCCGACATGAAGCAGGTGTTCAGTGGTTTCAAGTCGCTTGGCTACTTGGACTTCGTTGCTTGCTGGTTCTGGAAAGGTGCTCAGTATATCGAGAACAGCAGGGCTGAGTTGGCATTGGTGTCAACAAATTCGATCTGCCAAGGTGAACAGGTCGCCACCCTATGGCCGAGTATTTTCGACCTTGGCTTGAGGATCCACATAGCCTACCAGTCGTTTCCTTGGAGCAACAACGCGAAGGAAAACGCAGGCGTGCATGTCGCAATAATTGGATTGTCGCTCAAGCCGGAAAAGAAGGTGATTTTCAACCGAGTCGGGGAGGATTGGCACTCACGTGTGGTTAGTAACATCAGCCCTTACTTGATCGAAGGATCGAATCTCGTTGTCCATAAGCGTAAGGTGCCGATCTTGCCTGCTGCCCCGATGTACTTCGGCAACAAGCCTACCGATGGCGGGAATCTGATGTTCACCCGCGCTGAGCGTGATGATTTGATTGCCAAGGAGCCGGCTGCTGAGCGCTGGATCAGGAAGATTCTAGGGGCTGACGAATTCATTAATGGGAAGGAGCGCTTTTGCCTCTGGCTCGTTGATGCAACTGCAGACGACATCAAAGCGATGCCGGAAGTCTATCGTCGAACTCAAGCCATTGCAGAGCTCAGGATCAAAGCAGGCCATGCAGCTGCTCTGCTTTACGCCAAGACACCGCACTTGTTTATGCAGATAAGCCAGCCGAAAACAGGGAGCTACATCCTTGTCCCCGCATTCACTTCAGAGCGCCGCAAATACGTTCCAATGGGCCTTATTAGTTGTGATGTGATCGCGAACAATAAAAACTACATCATTCCAGGGGGCACCACTTATGAGTTAGGGATTCTGTCCTCTCTCATGCACATGGACTGGATGCGAACCGTCTGCGGCCGGCTCGAAAGCCGATATGGTTACTCTTCTGGAGTTGTCTACAACTCTTTCCCTTGGCCGGATGTGACTGAGCAACAGCGCAAGCAGATCGAGGCGCTGGCCGAGGAAATGCTGATGATTCGAGAGGACTATCCAGGCAAATCACTGGCCGATCTCTATGATCCGGAAACAATGCCAGAACCACTGAAGGAAGCACACAAAGTGCTGGATGCAGCTGTTGATCGCCTGTACCGAACCCGCTCGTTCCACGATGCATCCGAGCGCTTGGAGTACCTGTTTGGCCGCTATGAGATGCTGATTGAGCAAGAGCGTCAGCTGCAGGTTGCTCAAGCTGTGACCAAGAAAACCCGTAAGCCTCGCGCATCTAAGACTGCCGCCTAGTAACTGGAAAGGACTCAAGAGCATGGTTGATTTGCTGAAGGTGGAGTATGCCCAAACGGGCAAGAGCGCGAACCTGAATGAGATGGGGATGCGCGAGATGCAGGCTCGGGCCTTTGCTTCGCGCAACAGTCAGTACCTGCTGTTAAAGGCCCCGCCGGCGAGCGGCAAGTCCCGCGCCCTGATGTTTCTGGGTCTCGATAAACTGGTGAACCAGGGGTTGCGCAAGGTCATAGTCGCTGTACCGGAAATGTCCATCGGTGCATCGTTCCGCGACACTGCGCTGACCAAACACGGCTTCTTTTCTGATTGGTCGGTGTTGCCGTCGAATAACCTGTGCTTGCCGGGTGGGGAAGGTTCGAAAGTTGAGTCGTTCCGCCGCTTTATGCAGGCATCTAATGAGCAGATCCTTGTATGCACCCATGCGACCCTGCGCTTCGCGTTCGAGAAGCTGATCCCAGCTGATTTCAACGACACTCTGGTGGCGATTGATGAGTTCCACCACGTCTCCGTCGATGGCGATAACCGCCTGGGTGCGCTGATTGATTCCCTGATGAGGCAGTCCAACGCGCACATCGTTGCGATGACTGGGTCTTACTTCCGGGGCGACACGGTGCCGATCCTACCGCCGGAAGATGAGGCGCAGTTCGACAAGGTGACGTACACCTATTACGAGCAACTTAACGGTTATCGATACCTGAAGTCGCTGGGAATTGGCTATCACTTCTACCAGGGGCGCTATATCGATGCACTGAAGGATGTGCTGGATAGTCGCAAGAAGACCATCATCCATATCCCGAACGTCAACAGCGGTGAGGCCGCAGTGGGCAAGCATGAGGCGGTAGACCACATACTCGACGTGATGGGTGCAGTGCTTCAGCAAGATATGAACACCGGGATTTTCACCATTAAGCGCCCCGACGGTTCGCTGATGAAAGTGGCTAACCTAGTCGATGACGGCCCGACACGCACATTGGTTGTCGAATACCTGCGCAACATCACGAAGGCGGATGACCTAGATGCTGTGATCGCTCTTGGCATGGCGAAGGAAGGTTTCGACTGGCCCTGGTGCGAGCATGTTCTGACAATCGGCTATCGAAGCTCGATGACAGAAATTGTGCAAATCATCGGCCGCGCCACACGCGATTCTGAGGATAAATCTCACGCTCAGTTCACAAATCTGATCGCTCAGCCGGACGCTGAGGATGAGGACGTGAGGGTGTCGGTGAACAACATGCTCAAGGCGATCACTTTATCGCTACTTATGGAGCAGGTGCTGGCCCCAACCGTAAACTTCAAACCACGCTCGCAGTTGAAAGTGGGCGAGACGGTTGAGCCAGGCACAATCATCATCAATGACGTAACTGCTCCTGTCTCCGATAAAGTTATCAGGATATTGAATGGCGATAGCGACGATATTATTGCCACGCTGATCCAGAAACCCGAGGTGGGTAAGTCGCTGGTTGGTGGGGGGGTTCAACCTGAAGTCATCAATGAGACAGAGCTACCAAAAATTATTGAGACGAAATACCCCGACCTGAGCCCGGAGGAGGTCGAACAGGTACGCGAGGGAGTCCTGACCAAAGTGTTAATTGGCGCGTCTGGTGGACTGTTTGACGAAGCAGACCTTCCGCCGGATGCAGTGATCATTGAGTGCGGCAATTCATCCGGTGGCGCATGCTATCCGCTAGAAGAACCTAGTTGTGAGTACGGTACTCGGCCCGCTACGATCCCTCAGTCCTCCAATGCACCGGAGGGTAGTCGGCAGTTTGTGAAAATGGGCAACAAGTTCGTCAATATCGAAAACCTTACTATCGACTTGATTGATCAGGTCAACCCGTTCCACGGTGCTTACGAAATCCTGTCGAAGTCTGTTACCCCCGCGATGCTCAAGACAATTCAAGGTGTGGTCGCAGCAGGCCGTATCAATATGACTGAGGAGGAGGCGGTGATTCTCTGGCCGCGCATCGTGGCATTCCGTCAAGAGAAAGGAAGAGAGCCTTCCCTAATCTCAACTGATCCGATTGAGGTGCGTTATGCCGAAGGATTGGAGTACATCAAGAAGCGTAAGCGCGAGAAACTTCAGCAACATCAGTCGGTGTGATTGAGGGCAATGAAATGATCCTGCAGGGTAAAAAGCGTCGTGAGTTAAATTCGCTGGATGAAATTTTTGGCTTATCAGATGAGTTTGGCTTGCTCAACGTGAAGCCGCGCTCCGCTGCACCCGGTAAGAATGACCTGATAGCTTCACGATTTGAAGAGATCAACCAGTTCATTGACCAATACGTTCGCCTGCCGTCCGAGCACGGTGAAAGCTTGTCTGAGCGGCAAATGTCAAAGCGCTTGAAGGCAATCTTGGAAGGTAGCGATCACGCCACTCTAGCTGTGCTAGATCGGCACAACGTATTGGTCGGATCTGGGCTGGCCCAGATTGAGACGTCTGCACCGCCTCTTCATCCCGAGGATGTGATGAACATCGACGATATATTGGATGGTGATGACTTAGGGATGCTCGATTTAGGCGATTTGAGTATCCTCAACATCACGCATGTGCCGTCTGAAAGGGATATGCCGGATGAAGTAGCACAGCGAACGAAGTGCGCTGACTTTTGGCAGTTTGAGACGATCTTCATAAACCTGCATGCCGACCTCAAAAGCGGTAAGGCAGAATCCGTGCGCTTTGCAGAGAATTGGCAAATTACGGTAGGCGACGCCTTCATCCTCAATGGTGTCATTTGTTTTGTGGATGAAGTTGGCGATGAGCACGGGCGCGGTGAGCACAAAGATGCGCGATTGCGGCTGATCTTCGAGAACGGTACAGAGTCCAACATGCTGCGCCGCTCTCTTGGTCGGGCCCTCTACATGGAGGAAACAGGCCGTCGCATTCTGCGTGATCGGGACGGTGCGTTGGCTGAGGCCTTCCAGGATATCCGCCTGACCCACCGTGACCGACGTACTGGGGTGATCTATATCGTCAAGTCTATGAGCAACAATCCAGCTCTGACGCAGTTTTCACATTTGTACAAAATCGGTTACACCGAACTTACAGTGGATCAGCGAATTCGTAATGCAGAGCGCGATATTGCGTTCCTGGAGGGTCCAGTACAAAAGGTGACAGAGTTCGAGTGTTACAATATGAATCCGCAGCGGTTCGAGTCACTCGTTCACGGCTTCCTGGCAGTTCAACGACTCAACGTGGATTTGGTTGGAAAGGACGGGAAGTACTATCGCCCTCGTGAGTGGTTCGATGTCACGTTAGAGGTGGCAAGGGATGTGATTAACCGAATCATTGATGGGTCCATCACACAGTACCGGATGGACAATACGACAGGGCAAATGGTCAAAAAAAATCGTCAGCTGTCTTGAAGGGAAAATCGCTAGCGAAAGCCAATCAGGACATAGCAGGCGTCATCGGCAATAAGGTGACGCCGTACCGATCAGATTGGTGATGGGGCCTCGATGCACTAAGGCGGGAGGATTGAGAATCGTAACCGTCCAGCCAACACACCTTCCGAACTCCAGCATTAAGGGCGATGGTGTCCGCGTATTTTAAGTGGGTGCGATAGCCCTTAACGTCAGGATTTCCATACTCCAACGAAGCTCTTACCCCAAACCGTTGAAAGCACAATTTGCCCATGAGTGCCTGCAACCTGGTGCGACCATCTCCAGTGTTGCCGTCACTCACGGCATCAAGGCGCCAAAGGGAGTTGTTACCAGTCTGCCGTGCGTGCGCTCGCGTTTAATTGGATTCGGATTCTGTACCGCTGCTGGCAGGCCAGAACACCCTGCGACGAAACTACCTACTGAAATACCTTGAGGAAGCGCGGTTCACCGTTGCTCATGAACCTTGATAAGGGTTGACTGACTTCCTCAGGGCGTGAAGCTGCCCATCGCATGAGGCAGAAAACGGCCAAAAGTGGTTTGTCAGCGTCCACTAAATATGGAGTGATTCAGTGGCGATGTGGTCTGGGCAACCTAGGCGCCTTGGCAAGGAAAAGAATTTTAAGATGGGGGTTGACCACGTATTTTAATGCTGTAGTATTTGCCTCCCGCTAACCAGCAGCTTGATGTTGATTTTGGCTTAAGCGATTGATTTTATAAGTAAAATCAGCAGCTTTTAAGGGTGTTATTTGAGGTCGTGTGCTGTATAGTGCGCGCCTCGGTTGAGACGAAAGATCTTAACCAACCGCTCTTTAACAACTGAATCAAGCAATTCGTGTGGGTGCTTGTGGAGTCAGACTGATAGTCAACAAGATTATCAGCATCACAAGTTACTCCGCGAGAAATCAAAGATGTAACCAACGATTGCTGAGCCAAGTTTAGGGTTTCTTAAAAACCCAAAGATGTTTGAACTGAAGAG
>NZ_JASCPO010000067.1:0-28589 GCF_029960145.1 Pseudomonas sp. PS01299
CCCACAAGGTTTTGTGTGGAGCCAAGAAAAAAGGCGCGCCACCCGATGAGGTGGCGCGCCTTTCTTGTCTGACCGCTGGGGCTTAGCTGCCCGCGACAGTCATCCGCTCGATCAACACCGAACCCGTGCGAATATTGCTGCGCAGCTCCAGATCATTACCGACCGCGACGATCTGCTTGAACATGTCGCGCATATTGCCGGCGATGGTCACTTCCTGCACCGCGAACTGGATTTCGCCATTCTCGACCCAGAACCCCGCCGCACCACGCGAATAGTCGCCGGTGACCATGTTCAAGCCATGGCCCATCAACTCGGTAACCAACAAGCCACGGCCCATGCGCTTCAACAGCGCCGCCTGATCTTCATCACCGTGAGTGACGAACAGGTTATGCACGCCTCCCGCGTTGGCGGTGCTCGGCATGCCGAGTTTGCGCCCGGAGTACGTGCCGAGGATGTACGACACCAACTCGCCCTTCTCGACGAACGGTTTGGCGTAGGTGGCCAGACCATCACCGTCGTAGGACGCACTGCCCATGGCGCGCATCAGATGCGGACGCTCATCGATGGTCAGCCATTCCGGAAACAATTTCTGCCCCAGCGTGCCTTCGAGGAACGACGATTTGCGATACAGACTGCCGCCAGAAACCGCCGACAGGAAGCTGCCGAACAAGCCGCCCGCCAGTTCAGCGGAAAACAGCACCGGCACTTCGCAGGTCGGCACCGGACGCGCGCCCAGACGGCTCGCGGCGCGTTGCGCGGCACGCTGGCCGATGCTCACCGGATCCGCCAGCAGGCTGCCCTGACGATTGACGTCATACCAGTAATCGCGCTGCATCTGGCCGTCGGCTTCGGCGATCATCACGCAGCTCAGGCTGTGCCGGGTCGACGCGTAACCGCCGATGAAACCGTGGCTGTTGCCATATACACGGCAGCCCTGATGGGTGCTGAGGGTGGTGCCGTCGGCGTTCTTGATTCGCGCATCGGCGTCGAACGCGGCGGCTTCACAGAGCAACGCCTTCTCGATGGCCTGCTCCGGGGTGATGTCCCATTCGTGGAACAGGTCGAAATCCTGCACATCCCTGGCCATCAGCGCGGCATCGGCGAGGTCCGAGGCTTCGTCTTCAGAGGTATGTTTGGCGATCGCCAGTGCAGCGGCAACGGTTTCACGAATCGCGTCCGGCCCGGTGGCGGAGGTGCTTGCCGAGCCTTTTCGCTGGCCAACATACAAGGTGATGCCAAAGCCTTGGTCGCGATTGAATTCGACCGTCTCGACCTCACGCTGACGCACCGACGTCGACAAACCCTGCTCCAGCGACACCGCGACTTCGCAGGCACTGGCGCCCTGACGCTTGGCTTCGGCGATGATCTGCTCGACCTGTTCCTGCAGTGCCGGCAATGCTTGCGGGCCGACGCTTTGAACTGCACTCATGCTCATCTCCACTCAAATTCTGCTTTCGGCTGGGGTCATCGAGCGACCGGGCCGGACAAGCGGCCCCCGACTGGTTATCATGGCGGCGTTTCTTTGCGGACTGCCACCATGGTTGATTCTTACGACGACTCCCTCGATACGGGAGAAAAAAGCAAATCTCAGGTCAAACGCGAGCTGCATGCTCTGGTTGACCTTGGCGAGCGCCTTACAACACTCAAGCCCGACTTGCAGGCAAAACTGCCATTGACCGACGCCTTGCGCCGGGCCCTGGCTGATGCGCCGAAGCACACCGCGAACATCGCGCGTAAACGGCACCTGCAGTTCATCGGCAAACTGATGCGCGATCAGGACACTGACGCGATTCTGGTCCTGCTCGATCAACTCGATGCCTCCACCCGTCAGTACAACGAGCGTTTCCACAACCTCGAACGCTGGCGTGACCGCCTGATCGCCGGTGACGATGCCGTGCTGGAGAAATTCGTCGTCGAATACCCCGACGCCGATCGCCAGCAACTGCGTTCCCTGATCCGTCAGGCTCAGCACGAGGTTGCGCAAAACAAACCTCCTGCTTCCAGCCGCAAGATCTTCAAGTACATCCGTGAGCTGGACGATACGCAACGCGGCCTGCGTTGATACTCGCCATCGGGTGGCCGCCCTGCGCGCCACCCGCAGCTCCACCTCTTTTTATGCGCCCGTGCCACCCACGGTAATCGCATCGATCTTCAGCGTCGGCTGACCGACACCCACCGGCACCGACTGCCCGTCCTTGCCGCACGTGCCCACACCGCTGTCCAGCGCCAGATCGTTACCGACCATCGACACCCGGCTCATCGCCTCGGGGCCGTTGCCGATCAACGTCGCGCCCTTGACCGGCGCGGTGATCTTGCCGTCCTCGATCAGGTACGCCTCACTGGTGGAGAACACGAACTTGCCGCTGGTGATGTCGACCTGACCGCCGCCAAGGTTGGCGCAGTAGATGCCCTTCTTCACCGACGCGATGATTTCCGCCGGATCGCTCTCGCCTCCGAGCATGTAGGTGTTGGTCATGCGCGGCATCGGCAGATGCGCGTAGGACTCGCGACGACCGTTGCCGGTACGGGCCACGCCCATCAGACGCGCATTGAGCTTGTCCTGCATGTAACCTTTGAGCACGCCGTTCTCGATCAGCGTGGTGCACTCGGTCGGAGTGCCTTCGTCGTCGACGCTCAGCGAGCCGCGACGACCGCTCAACGTGCCGTCATCGACAATGGTGCAGAGCTTGGAGGCAACCATTTCGCCCATCCGCCCGCTGTAGGCCGAACTGCCCTTGCGGTTGAAGTCGCCTTCCAGACCGTGACCGACCGCTTCGTGCAGCAGCACGCCGGACCAGCCCGAACCGAGGACGACAGGCAAGGTGCCGGCCGGTGCCGGAATCGCTTCCAGATTCACCAGCGCCTGACGCAGTGCTTCACGGGCATAGCCCATGGCACGGTCTTCGGCGAGGAAATAACGGTAGTCGGTACGCCCGCCGCCGCCATGTCCGCCGCGCTCGCGACGGCCATTCTGCTCGACGATCACGCTGACGTTGAAACGTACCAGCGGACGCACATCAGCGGCCAGGCCACCGTCGGTGGACGCCACCAGAATCCGTTCCCAGACCCCGGCCATGCTCACGCTGACCTGCTGAATCCGTGGATCGAGGGCGCGGGTGGCGACGTCGATGCGCTTGAGCAGCTCGACTTTCTCGGCGCGGCTCAGCACTTCCAGCGGATTGTCCGGCGCATACAACTGCGCGACATCCTGAGTGCTGAACGCCTGCACCGTGCCGTTCTGCCCGGCGCGGGAGATCGAGCGGGCGGCACGGGCGGCAGCGCCCAGGGCTTCGAGGGTGATCGCGTTGCTGTAGGCAAAACCGGTTTTCTCGCCGGACTGCGCACGCACGCCAACACCTTGGTCGAGGTTGAAGCTGCCTTCCTTGACGATACCGTCCTCCAGCGACCACGACTCAGAGATCTGGCCCTGGAAATACAGGTCGGCAGCATCGATGCCCGGGCCTGCCAGATCGCCGAGCACGCCTTGCAGGCTCTCGATGGTCACGCCGCCGGGCGCCAACAGGTGATCACTGACTGAGGACAACAACTCGCTCATAGGTTTACGCCTTAAATTCATGTTCTGAAGCAGGCCGCTGGGCGCCCTGCGAGAAAAACCGCCGATGATTCGTCACCGGCATTCGCGCCCTGATAGACGCTTGTTCATCACTGTCGCGAGCGGCCAGCAACACCGCTTCGCCTTGATCCTGATGCGCCAGCACCCGGCCCCACGGATCGATAATCGCCGCATGACCGAAGGTCTCACGCGGTCCCGGGTGGGTCCCGCCCTGTGCTGCCGCCAATACGTAACACTGAGTCTCGATGGCCCGGGCGCGAATCAGCACGTCCCAATGCGCCGCACCGGTCACTGCGGTGAAGGCCGATGGGGCGGTAATCAACTCGGCCCCGGCAGCGCGCAATTCGCTGTACAGCTCCGGAAAGCGCAGGTCGTAGCATACGGTCAGGCCAACTCGGCCAACCGGCGTGTCCGCGACCACCACGCCACTGCCATAAGCATAGTCATCGGATTCACGGTACCGCCCGCGATTGTCCGCCACATCGACATCGAACAGGTGCAGCTTGTCATACCGCGCCACGGTTTCACCCTGATCGTTGACCAGCAGCGAGCAGGCGTGGGACTTGGCGTCCGGTTGCCCGAGCGGTGGCAACGGCAAGGTGCCGGCCACTATCCATAACTTGAGGTCGCGGGCGGTCTGTTTCAACCATGGCAGGATCGGCCCTTCGCCGAGCGCTTCGGCGCGGCCGATATCGGCGATGTCGCGACGGCCCATGGCCGCGAAGTTTTCCGGCAGCACTGCCAGCTTCGCGCCGCTGGCCGCAGCCTGTTCGAGCAGGCGTCGAGCCTGCGCCAGATTGGCCAGCACATCGCTCTGGCTGACCATTTGAATCACCGCTAAAGACATGGCGCACTCCGTAACAGGTATGCGGCCATGCTACTCCATAGGCCTGGGATGTGGCTGTTCAAAAAGGCTTGTCGAAGGTGATTTTCGGCTCTTTCCACGGGCCTTTGACGGTGTACTTGACGCTGGCGAAGCGTGCCACGCGGTCGCCGATCAGCTTGTCGATCAGGAACAACGCCCCGCCGACCGCCGGCGCGCCGACGATCAACGCGGCAATCGGCAGGTTGTTGGTCACCGGCAAGGTCACCAGCAATTTCGCGTCGACCTGATCGCCGACCAGATCCAGCGTACCGTCCAGCTCAAGATTGCTCGAAGGACCGGTCAGACGAATCGGCTCGCGGGTGACATACACGCCGTTATTAGCCACCAACAGGCCCTTGACCCGATCGTAGCTCAAGCCTTTGCCAAACAAGTCGGAGAAGTCCAGACGCAGGCGACGGCCGATGGAGTTGAAGTTGAGCAGGCCAAACACCCGCAACGCCTGCGCGCCGCCCTCCACTTCAACGAACTGACCTTTATTGAGCGAGGCATCCAGCGTGCCGGAGAAGCGCTTGGTTGCCAGCCATGCCGGCGAGCCCGGCCAGCGGCCATCGACATCCATGTGGAACTCTTCACTGGTCACGCTCGGCGCAAAGCCCCAGCCCTTGAGCACATCGGCAAGGTTTTTGCCGCTGATCCGGCCCTTGAACCAGCTGTTGGTCGAACCCGGCGCCCCTTCCCAGCCGCCATTGCCCTGCAACAGAATGCCCTTGAGGCCCATATCGAGATTGTTCAGGGCAATGCCTTTGGCCGTCGGTCGAACCTTGAGCGACCAGCCGCCCACCAGATCCTGGCCCAGAAACAACTGATTGATGGTGATATCCAGCGCGGGAATCTTGGTCGGGTCGACCGAAACCAGCGGATCAGGCGAATTCTCGTCAGCCTGCACCGTCGGATCCGGCGCCGGCAGACGTACGTATTGCAGATTGACCGCGATCGGCGCGCCCTTGGCATCGGGCAGGCTGGCCGAACCCTTGGCCTGCTGGCTTTCGAGCGCCAGATTCCACGCCCATGGCTTGCGATTGACCTGTACAGCAGCCTGATCCAGCGTGGTGCCGAAGGCGGTGAGCTTGCCCACCTTGAAGTCGGCACTGTTGAGCAATTGCTTGGCACTGCCGCCCGGATCGTTGCCGGCGTATTTGCTGACCAGATCCTGCCACGGCGCGACGTCCAGCTCCGACAGCACACCGCGAATGCGCAAGCCCTTGGCCTCCGGCAGTACGGCGTCGCCCGTACCGAGGAACAGCTCACCGCGACCATCGGCGATATTGCTCGGCGGCGCGGCGAAGGTGAAGCTCGCCAGCTGATCGTAGTTGACCCAGTAACGCCGCTCCGCACCTTGCAACGTCATGCGGAACACCGTGTCACGACCCTGCTCGGCCGACATGCCAAACGGTGCCGGCAGATCCACTGCCACGCCTTTCATGCTGGAGCTGACAGTGAGCTGACTGTCAGTGCCGTCAAGGTTGACCTGCAACTGATACGGAAGGGTCCCGGACACCGGCAACGGCTGAGTCACGCCCAGCCAGTCAGTGAGCTTCTTGACCTCGACCTGCCCGGAAGCCGCGACCCGAGTCTTGAGCTTGTTCGGGCTGCCATCAGCGAAAATCTGCGCGGTCACCGGCTTGTCGAAGGCCCTGGCGGCGATGTTCTGCCCGCTCAGCCCCTTGGCGCTGTCAAAACGGAAATCGCCCTTGAGCTGGCTCAGTTCCAGCTTCGGCTCGGCCAGTTTCAGGCGCGCATTGGCGGTTTTGAAATCGACGAGGATCTTCGGCAGATCGCCCTTTTCCAGCGGAATGTCGAGTTTGACCTTGCCCTGCAAATCGCCCTCGCCTTCCCAGCCGGCAAAGGTTTCGCCGGTACCGATCGGCGCGGTCTGGAGAATTTTCAGGCCATCGCCCAGCCCGCCGGCAAATCCGCCGTCGAGCAACAGATGGGTAGGTTGCCCGGCCGGCACATGGGGAATGTTGACGAAAACGTCGCTGACCTGGGTGTCGAGCAACTGGCCCTTGTCGGCCACGATGCGCACGCCGCTGTCCTCGATGAACACATCGCCGCTGACCTTGCTCACGTGCGGCCAGCCCGGCTGGAACGCCAGCTCGGCGTCATGCACCTTGAAGAACAGGCTGATGCTGCGATCCACGTCCTTGGCGTTTTTGCTCAGCGAACCCTGGTACTGGAAGAAGCCCTGATCCACGGCGCCCTTGAGGATCGCTGTACGCAGCCACTCGTCGAGGGCCGGGCTCAAGACTTCGGGCAGGTATTTGGCGGTGTAGCGACCATCGCCATCGACCAGCCCGACGCGCAGGTCCATGTAGTCTTCCTGGCTATGGTCGAAGTGCAGGCGGATCAGGAAGTCGCCGGCAATCTTGCCCTCTTCGCCCAGCACTTTCAGGTACGGCGCGATCAGGGTGAAACCTTCTTTATCGAGCTTCCAGGTCAGTCGGGCATTGGCCTGGATGTATTGCCATGGCTTGGCGAAGATCGGGTCGAGGTGCAGGACGAAATCCTTGCTGTCCAGGCGCAACTCGCCACCGTCGAGGTTGCCGCTGAGGCTGCCACTGACGTTTCGCGCCGCCGGGGCACCGTGATAGGCATCGAAACCGACATTATCGAGGTTGGCCGCAAAGCCGAATTTCGAGCCGTCGGTGGCATTGGGACGAAAATCCAGCAGCACGTTGCGCAGTCCACCCGTCACCTTCAGGTGGTCGACGACCGTAGCGACGTTTTCGGGCAACGGCCCCAGCGCATTGAGCAACGGCGTGATCGGTGTCAGGTCGAGGCGGTCGGCCTGCAAGTGCCACAACTCATCGGTTTTATCGGTGGCCACCGTCTGCTTGAGCTGCACATGGGATTCCCAGCGGGTCTCGCCGAAGTTCATCGCCAGCGAATCGAGAGTGACAATCGCGCCCTCGTCATCGCGCTGGTAATAGCCGTTGAGCGCCAGATTGCTGATCTTGATCGGCTTGCGCTCGGCATAAGCGCCGGTCACCTGTGGTGCGTTCAAACGGATGGCGGCGCTTTGCAGAGCGCCGTCGTTCCAGTTCACCCACAGCTCGCCGCCAGCCTTGATCTCGGAAAAATTCCACTGTTGGGTCAAACGCTCCGGCAGCCACTTCGACCAATCGCTTTGCGGCAGGCTGACATAACCCTCCAGCGAACTGTCCGGCAATTGAGAGGGGCGAATCCGTGTACGCAGGCTCATCGCCACCGGTTGCCCGTCGGGCAAGGTCAGACGAGCATCAAGACGCTGACGGCTGCTGCCGGTTTTCAGATTGAGGCCGACATACGTAAAGGTCATCGGCGCCTGATCCAGCGGCTGCACGGTCACCTGACTGTCGAGCACCGACAGTTGCTGAACCATCTGCGAGCGCTTGAACAATTGTTCGGGATCCAGCGGCTGATCGTTCTGCACCGGCAGGCCTTCCAGCGCCCAGGTGCCGTCCTGTGCTTCTTTGACACTGATCTTCAGGCCGTTCAATTCCAGATGGGCGATACGCACTTCGCGCGACAGTAGACTGGCCCAGAGGTCAGGCACCACGCGCACCCGATCCAGACGCAAGGCATTGGCGCCGTCACCGACCATCACATCGTGGGCCAGCAGAATCGGCGCGAAGCCGCTCCAGTTGCCTTCCAGCTCGCCGATCTGCAACGGCATGCCAAGCGCAGCCGTGGCCTTGTCTTCGATATCGGTTCGGTATTCCGCCACCAGTGGCGTCAGTTCCCGACCGAGGCTGACGTACAACGCCATCAACACCAGAACCAACGCGCACAGGCCCAGCCCCCAGCGGGTCAGTGCGGCCAAAATGCGTGTCAGACGCTCCATGTCAGTTGGCTCCCATGGCAAAAAAACTACTGAAAGCTGAGGCCAGCCGTTGTGGATTAAATGTGCTGCAGGGGTTCAGAGCAGCACCACGTCATATTGTTCCTGGGAATACATGGTTTCGACCTGAAAGCGTATGGTGCGGCCGATAAACCCTTCAAGCTCGGCGACGTTACCGGATTCTTCATCGAGCAAACGGTCCACCACTTTCTGGTTCGCCAGCACCCGGTAACCTTCGGCCTGATAGGCGCGGGCTTCGCGCAGAATCTCGCGGAAAATCTCGTAACAGATGGTTTCCGGGGTCTTCAACTTGCCCCGCCCCTGGCAACTGCTGCACGGCTCGCACAGCACTTGCTCAAGGCTTTCACGGGTGCGCTTGCGGGTCATCTGCACCAGGCCCAACTCGGTGATACCGATGATGTTGGTCTTGGCGTGATCACGTTCGAGCTGTTTTTCCAGGGTACGCAGCACCTGGCGCTGATGCTCTTCATCTTCCATGTCGATGAAGTCGATGATGATGATCCCACCCAGATTGCGCAGGCGCATCTGCCGGGCAATCGCGGTGGCGGCTTCGAGGTTGGTCTTGAAGATGGTTTCTTCGAGATTGCGATGGCCTACAAACGCGCCGGTATTGACGTCGATGGTGGTCATGGCTTCCGCCGGATCGACCACCAGATAGCCGCCGGACTTGAGCGGCACTTTGCGCTCGAGGGCTTTCTGGATTTCGTCTTCGACGCCATACAGGTCGAAAATTGGCCTCTCGCCCGGATAGTGTTCGAGACGATCGGCGATTTCCGGCATCAGTTCGGCCACAAACTGCGTGGTTTTCTGGAAGGTTTCCCTGGAGTCGATGCGGATTTTCTCGATCTTCGGGCTGACCAGATCGCGCAACGTGCGCAGGGCCAGACCGAGGTCTTCGTAGATCACACTCGGCGCGCCGATGGTCTGGATTTGCGCACTGATCTGATCCCACAGGCGGCGCAGGTAGCGGATGTCCATGAGAATCTCATCGGCCCCGGCACCTTCGGCGGCGGTACGCAGGATGAAGCCACCGGCCTCCTTGATTCCTTCTTTGGCCACACAATCGCTGACCACCTGTTTGAGGCGCTCGCGCTCGGCTTCGTCTTCGATTTTCAGGGAAATGCCGACGTGGGCGGTGCGCGGCATGTACACCAGATAGCGCGACGGAATCGACAGCTGCGTGGTCAGGCGCGCGCCCTTGGAACCGATCGGATCCTTGGTCACCTGTACCACCAGGCTCTGCCCTTCGTGCACCAGCGCGCTGATGCTTTCCACCGCCGGGCCTTCGCGCAGGGAGATTTCCGAGGCATGGATGAACGCGGCACGATCCAGACCGATGTCGACGAATGCCGCCTGCATGCCCGGCAGCACCCGGACAATCTTGCCCTTATAGATGTTGCCGACGATCCCGCGTTTTTGCGTGCGCTCGACATGGACTTCTTGCAGCACACCGTTTTCGACCACCGCCACGCGCGATTCCATCGGCGTGATGTTGATCAGAATCTCTTCACTCATGGCAGGGTCTCGTTCAGGCATGTTCACGATAATGGCCGCATCTTGATTCGTACGACGCTCATTGCGCCTTCAGGTTTTGCCAACAGGGTATGCCGAAATGGCCCAACAGTTCTGCGGTTTCGCAAACCGGCAGCCCGACCACCGCCGAATAGCTGCCATTGAGCCCGGCGACAAACACCGCGCCGAGGCCCTGAATGCCATAACCGCCAGCCTTGTCCCGGGGTTCGCCACTGGCCCAGTAGGCCGCCGCTTCTTCGCGGCTGATCGGGCGGAACCGCACCAGACTGCGCACCACGCGCGACTCACAGCGCTCGCCTTCGAGCACGGCGATGGCGGTCAGCACTTCATGCTCCTTGCCGGACAACATCATCAGCATGGCGCATGCGTCGGCTTCGTCCACCGGTTTGCCAAGAATTTTGCCGTCGAGCACCACCGCGGTATCTGCGCCCAGAACGCAAAATGCCGCGTCGGACACCAGCGTGCGTCGACCGGCCTCGGCCTTGCCACGCGCAAGGCGTTCGACATAGGCCGCTGGCGATTCTTCGGGGAGCGGGGTTTCATCGATGTCCGCACTGATGGCGGAGAACGGCACGCCGATCTGCGTGAGCAACTCACGCCGACGCGGCGAACCAGAGGCGAGGTAAAGCGGCTTCATCAAGACATCTCCCTTGTCGAGGTGCGGGCACATGCCTGACCGAATCAGTTGATTTTGTAGCGCCGGCGCAATCCACGCAAAGCGAAGCTGACCCAAGGCCAGAGCAAGGCACTGACCAGTGCCGGCAGTACCAGCGCCAGGGTTGGCTGACGGTTGCCGGTCAAGGCGCTGAGCCACAATTGAACCAGTTGAGCGAGGCCGAAGATCACCAGGATCACCAGGCATTGCTGCCACATCGGGAACATCCGCAGACGCTGCTGCAACGACAGCACGAGGAAGGTGATCAGCGTCAGGATCAAGGCATTCTGGCCAAGCAGATCGCCCTGCAGCACGTCTTCGGCCAGCCCCAGGCAGAACGCGGTGACCATGCCGACCGTATGCGGCATGTACAACGCCCAGAAAGTCAGCAGCAAGGCCAGCCAGAGGGGACGCAGGATTTCCATGAACATCGGCAGCGGTGAAACGCTGAGCAGGATGCCGAAGACAAAAGTCAGCCAGACAATCCAGCCGTTACGCGAAGCAGTAGCGCCGACCATTATTCTTGTCTCCCTGTGTTGGCTGGCGTGGCGGCAGGTGGTTTCGCCGCCGGTCGCGCAGCCGGCTGGGATGCTGGCGGTTTAGCCGCCGCCGCAGGCTTGGTCGCAGCAGGTTTGCTCGCTGCAGGTTTGGCCGGCGTGGTGCTGGCCGCAGCGGCCGGTGCTGCCGGGGCGGCTGGCGCTGCAGCGGCAGCCGGGGTGTTGACAACTTTCGGCACCGTGACCGGAAGCATCGGGCCACCGCCCTGCGCATCGAGATTTTCCTGGGCCTGCGCCGCATCGTTGGCGCGCTCTTCGGCGGTGCGGTTGTCACTGAACACCAGCAGCAGATAACGGCTGCGGTTCAACGCAGCGGTCGGCACCGCGCGGACAATCGCGAACGGCTGACCGGAATCGTGAATGACTTCCTTGACCGTCGCCACCGGATAACCGGCCGGGAAGCGCTGACCCAGGCCGGAGCTGACCAGCAGATCGCCTTCCTTGATGTCAGCGGTATCGGCAACATGCCGCAGTTCCAGGCGTTCCGGGTTACCGGTGCCGCTGGCAATCGCCCGCAGACCGTTACGGTTCACCTGCACAGGAATGCTGTGAGTGGTGTCGGTCAGCAGCAGCACACGGGAAGTGTACGGCATCAACTCGACCACCTGGCCCATCAGACCGCGTGCATCGAGCACCGGCTGACCGAGCACCACGCCATCGCGCTCACCTTTATTGATGATGATGCGATGGGTGAAGGGATTGGGGTCCATGCCGATCAACTCGGCCACTTCGACCTTTTCGTTGACCAGTGCGGAGGAATTGAGCAACTCGCGCAGCCGCACGTTCTGCTCGGTAAGGGCGGCAAGCTTCTGCATGCGCCCCTGCAACAACAGGTTCTCGGTCTTGAGTTTTTCGTTTTCGGCGACCAGCTCGGTGCGGCTGCCGAACTGACTGGCGATCCCTTCCCACAGCCGTCCGGGCAGGTCGGTGATCCAGTAGGCGTCCATCAACACCAGCGACGCTTGTTTGCGCGCGGGTTTGAGCAGGTCGAAGCGGGCATCGACCACCATCAGCGCGACCGACAGCACGGCCAGCACCAACAGGCGCACACCCAACGAAGGGCCTTTGGCGAAAAGCGGTTTAATAAGCCGCTCCTCCCAGGCAAATGTTCTGTTTATTCATACGGCATCAAACCGGCCTGGATGAAGACTGACAGAAGATAAACGCCAACAGGCAGCACTGCAAAGTGCTGCCTGTGCGCTCACCCACGTATTGCAAACCGGCGCTTATTCGCTGGAGAGCAGGTCCATGGTGTGCTTGTCCATCATTTCCAATGCACGGCCACCGCCGCGAGCAACACAGGTCAGCGGATCTTCGGCAACAATCACCGGCAGACCGGTTTCCTGGGCCAGCAACTTGTCGAGGTCACGCAGCAGCGCGCCACCACCGGTCAGCACCAGGCCACGCTCGGCGATGTCGGAAGCCAGTTCCGGCGGCGATTGCTCCAGCGCGCTTTTCACCGCCTGAACGATAGTGGCCAGGGACTCTTGCAGAGCTTCCAGCACTTCGTTGGAGTTCAGGGTGAATGCACGTGGAACGCCTTCGGCCAGGTTGCGACCGCGAACGTCGACTTCGCGAACTTCGCCGCCCGGGTAGGCCGTACCGATTTCCTGCTTGATGCGCTCGGCAGTCGATTCACCGATCAGGCTGCCGTAGTTGCGGCGCACGTAGGTGATGATCGCTTCGTCGAAGCGGTCGCCGCCCACGCGGACGGATTCGGCATAGACCACACCGTTCAGGGAGATCAGCGCGATTTCAGTGGTACCACCACCGATATCGACGACCATCGAACCGCGTGCTTCTTCAACCGGCAGGCCGGCACCGATCGCAGCAGCCATCGGCTCTTCGATCAGGAACACTTCACGGGCACCGGCACCGAGGGCCGATTCACGGATGGCACGACGCTCAACCTGGGTGGATTTGCATGGAACGCAGATCAGCACACGAGGGCTGGGCTGCAGAAAGCTGTTTTCGTGAACCTTGTTGATAAAGTATTGCAGCATCTTTTCGCAGACGCTGAAGTCGGCGATCACGCCGTCCTTCATCGGACGAATGGCAGCAATGTTGCCCGGCGTACGGCCGAGCATGCGCTTGGCTTCGGTGCCGACAGCAACGACACTTTTCTGGTTACCGTGTGTCCGAATGGCCACAACCGATGGCTCATTCAGGACGATACCGCGCTCGCGCACGTAAATAAGGGTGTTGGCAGTGCCCAGGTCAATGGAAAGATCGCTGGAAAACATGCCACGCAGTTTCTTGAACATGGGAAAGGGACCCTAGGCAACGCGTGGGTAAAAAAGTGCGGCAAACTCTAACAACGACAGGGATTTTGGGCAAGGCGCCAATATGTTAAATTGGCCGCTTTTCTGTGCACCAAGCCCCACAATCGCGGCCTTATGACCGTAGAAGTGCGGTAGTGTTCCGACAATCTAACACACGGACGCCGTCCGTTCTGTTTTCCACTGGAGAATCCCGATGGCGCTAGAACGCTCCGACGTGGAAAAAATCGCACATCTGGCCTGCCTTGGCCTGAATGATGCCGATCTTCCGCACATTACTTCCGCCCTCAACAGCATTCTCGGGCTGGTCGACGAAATGCAGGCCGTCGATACCGACGGTATCGAGCCTTTGGCCCACCCGCTGGAAGCCAGTCAGCGCCTGCGCGCCGACGTCGTGACCGAGACCAATCACCGCGAGGCCTATCAGTCCATCGCACCAGCGGTCGAAAACGGCCTGTATCTGGTTCCGAAAGTCATCGACTAAAGGGAAAGAGCCTGCAATGCATCAAATGACTCTGGCCGAGATCGCCCGCGGTCTCGCCGATAAAAAGTTTTCCTCCGAAGAGCTGACCAAAGTCCTGCTGGCGCGTATTACCCAGCTCGATCCGCAGCTCAACAGTTTCATCAGCCTCACCGAAGAGCTGGCACTCGAGCAGGCGAAAGCCGCCGACGCGCGCCGGGCCAACGGTGAGAGCGGCGCCCTGCTCGGTGCGCCGATCGCCCACAAGGACTTGTTCTGCACCCAGGGCATCCGCACGAGCTGCGGTTCGAAGATGCTCGACAACTTCAAGGCCCCGTACGACGCCACCGTGGTCGCGAAACTGGCCGCTGCCGGCGCCGTGACCCTGGGCAAGACCAACATGGACGAATTCGCCATGGGTTCGGCCAACGAGTCGAGCTGGTACGGTGCGGTGAAAAACCCGTGGAACCTGGAACACGTGCCGGGTGGTTCGTCCGGTGGTTCGGCGGCGGCGGTTGCCGCTCGTCTGTTGCCGGCGGCCACGGCCACCGATACCGGTGGTTCGATCCGTCAGCCCGCTGCATTCACCAACCTCACAGGCCTGAAACCGACGTACGGTCGTGTTTCGCGCTGGGGCATGATCGCTTACGCCTCCAGCCTCGACCAAGGTGGCCCGTTGGCGCGTACGGCCGAAGACTGCGCGATTTTGTTGCAAGGTATGGCCGGGTTCGACCAGAACGACTCCACCAGCATCGATGAGCCGGTTCCGGATTACTCCGCCAGCCTCAACACTTCGCTGCAGGGCCTGCGCATCGGCGTGCCGAAGGAATACTTCAGCGCCGGTCTCGACCCGCGCATCGCCGAGCTGATCCAGAACAGCATCAAAGAGCTGCAGAAGCTCGGTGCCGTGATCAAGGAAGTCAGCCTGCCGAACATGCAGCACGCGATTCCTGCGTACTACGTGATCGCGCCAGCCGAGGCCTCCTCGAACCTGTCGCGTTTCGACGGCGTGCGCTTCGGCCATCGCTGCGAGAACCCGGAGAACCTGATCGACCTGTACAAACGCTCCCGTGGCGAAGGCTTCGGGCCGGAAGTGCAGCGCCGGATCATGGTCGGCGCCTACGCGCTGTCCGCCGGTTACTACGACGCCTACTACCTGAAAGCGCAGAAGATCCGTCGTCTGGTGAAAAACGACTTCATGGCGGCCTTTAATGAAGTCGACATCATCCTCGGCCCAACCACGCCGAACCCGGCCTGGAAGCTCGGCGCGAAGAACAGCGATCCGGTCGCTGCCTATCTGGAAGACGTCTACACCATCACCGCCAACCTCGCGGGCCTGCCGGGCCTGTCGATGCCGGCCGGTTTTGTCGACGGTCTGCCGGTGGGCGTGCAGTTGCTTGCGCCGTATTTCCAGGAAGGTCGCCTGTTGAACGTTGCCCATCAGTATCAGTTGAACACTGACTGGCACACCCGCACCCCAACCGGCTTCTGAGGAGACACACATGCAATGGGAAGTCGTGATCGGGCTGGAGATTCACACTCAGCTCACTACCCGGTCGAAAATCTTTTCCGGTAGTTCCACCCAGTTCGGCTCCGAGCCGAACACCCAGGCCAGCCTGATCGACCTGGGCATGCCCGGCGTATTGCCGGTGCTGAACCAGGAAGCGGTGCGCATGGCGGTGATGTTCGGTCTGGCGATTGACGCCGAGATCGGTCAGCACAACGTGTTCGCCCGCAAAAACTACTTCTACCCGGACCTGCCGAAGGGCTACCAGATCAGTCAGATGGAATTGCCGATCGTCGGCAAGGGCCACCTGGACATCGCGCTGGAAGACGGCACCGTCAAACGTGTCGGCATCACCCGCGCGCACCTGGAAGAAGACGCCGGCAAGAGTCTGCACGAAGAATTCAACGGTGCCACCGGCATCGACCTGAACCGTGCCGGCACGCCGCTGCTGGAAATCGTTTCCGAGCCGGACATGCGCAGCGCCAAGGAAGCCGTGGCTTACGTCAAGGCGATCCACGCGTTGGTACGTTATCTGGGCATCTGCGACGGCAACATGGCCGAAGGTTCGCTGCGTTGCGACTGCAACGTCTCGGTCCGCCCGAAAGGCCAGGTCGAGTTCGGCACCCGCTGCGAGATCAAGAACGTCAACTCGTTCCGCTTCATCGAGAAGGCCATCAACTCCGAGATCCAGCGGCAGATCGAGCTGATCGAAGACGGCGGCAAAGTGATCCAGCAGACCCGTCTGTACGATCCGAACAAGGACGAGACCCGTCCGATGCGCTCCAAAGAGGAAGCCAACGACTATCGTTACTTCCCCGACCCGGACCTGCTGCCAGTGGTCATCGAAGAGTCGTTCCTCGGCGAGGTGCGCGCCACCCTGCCGGAACTGCCACCGCAAAAACGCGAGCGCTTCCAGAGCCAGTTCGGTCTGTCGGCCTACGACGCCAACGTGCTGGCCACCAGCCGTGAGCAAGCGGACTACTTCGAGAAGGTCGCAGCCATCGGCGGTGACGCCAAACTGGCAGCGAACTGGGTGATGGTCGAGTTGGGCAGCCTGCTCAACAAGCAAGGCCTGGACATCGACGAGTCGCCAGTGTCCGCCGAGCTGCTGGGCGGCATGCTGCAGCGCATCAAGGACAACACCATCTCCGGCAAGATCGCCAAAGTGGTGTTCGAAGCGATGGCCAACGGCGAAGGCACGGCGGACGAGATCATCGACAAGCGCGGTCTGAAGCAAGTGACCGACAGCGGCGCGATCTCCGCGGTGCTGGACGAAATGCTCGCGGCCAACGCCGAGCAGGTCGAACAATACCGTGCGGCAGACGAAGCCAAACGCGGCAAGATGTTCGGCTTCTTTGTCGGTCAGGCCATGAAGGCTTCGAAAGGCAAAGCCAACCCGCAGCAAGTGAACGAACTGCTGAAAAGCAAGCTCGAAGGCTGATGCAAATGGGGCCAGACCTGAAGCCTGGCTCCATCCCCTGTGGGAACAATCCATGGCTGAAGGGGTTTTGTGGTGAGGGGATTTATCCCCGATGGGCTGCGAAGCGGCCCCAATTCTTCTGTATCTGGAATTTGGGGGCGCTGCGCGCCCCATCGGGGATAAATCCCCTCGCCACAGAAGCTGATCTCCACATTGGGTTGTTTCCACATTTGTTTTGTGGAGCCTTTGAATGAAACGTCTGCTCGGCGCCTGCGCCCTGCTCTCCTTGCTCGCCGGTTGCGCCAGCAACGACATCATCGACCCGCACGGGTACGACCAGACCGGCGTCGCCTCCTATTACGGTGCCAGGCACCACGGTAAACGCACCGCCAGTGGCGAGCCGTTCAACCAGCATTCCCTGACCGCCGCCCACCGCCAATTGCCATTCGGCACCCGGGTGAAGGTCACCAACCTGAAAAACGACAAATCCTGCGTTGTGCGCATCAACGATCGTGGCCCGCACACCCGTGGCCGCTTGATCGATGTCTCGCGTGAAGCCGCCGAACGCCTCGGCATGCTCGGTAGCGGCACCGCACGGGTGCGCATACAGGCCCTCGACGACTGATGGAGCGCTGACCATTTTTGCTCTAGCCGACTTACCGCTGATCAAGGTGATCGAGCTGCTTAGCGGCCTGATCCTGCTGATCCTCGGCGCCGAACTGATGGTGCGCGCCGCCGTGCGTCTGGCCGCGCGCCTGCATGTGCGACCGCTGATCATCGGCCTGACCATCGTCGCCCTCGGCAGCAGCGCCCCACAGATGGCGGTCAGCCTGCAAGCGACCCTGGCGCACAACCCCGACATTGCCGTCGGCAGCGTGATCGGCAGCAGCATCTTCAACATCCTCGTGACCCTCGGCCTGTCGGCGCTGATCATTCCGCTGCGGGTGTCGCGGCAACTGGTGCGCCTGGATATTCCACTGATGATCGGCGCCAGCCTGCTGGTGTTCGTCCTCGCCTGGAACGAACAGATCGGCCGCTTCGACGGTGTACTGCTACTCGCGGCATTGGCGTTGTACCTGGGCTTGCTGCTGCGCCAGTCGCGGCACTCGGCGCGCCCGCATTCGGAATTGCCGCAAACCCCGAAGGCGCCGTGGTTCAGCAGTCTGCTGATGATCGCTGTCGGGCTGGCGCTGCTGGTGTTCGCCGGGCATTTGCTGCTCGGCGCAGCGGTGGCGGTGGCGACCGATCTAGGCTTCTCCGAACGGGTGATCGGTCTGACGGTGGTCGCGGTCGGCACCTCGCTGCCGGAACTCGCCACCTCGCTGATCGCCGCATTGCGCGGACAACGCGATATCGCCGTGGGCAACGTGATTGGCGCCAACCTGTTCAACCTGCTCGGGGTGCTCGGGGTCACTGCGTTGATTGCGCCGACGCCGTTGTCGGTCTCGCCCAACGCGCTGGATTTCGACTTGCCGGTGATGCTCGGCGTCGCCGCGCTGTGCCTGCCGGTGTTCTATTCCGGCTACCGTGTGACCCGCGCCGAGGGTCTGCTGTTGCTCGGTTTGTACGCGGCTTACGGACTGCACGTGGTGTCGTTCACCACCGGCATGCCGCTGGCCGGCAAACTGGAAAAACTGATGCTGTTCTACGTGCTGCCGACGCTGCTGGCGTTTCTGTTGTTCACGTCCGTACGCGCCTGGCGCCGCCAACACCACAAGAGGGATGTGCCATGACCGATTCGCAGAAAACCGGGGTTGAAATCCGCCGTCAGGTAATGGGTGATGCGTTCGTTGATCGCGCCTTGGGCAACGCCACCGAATTCACTCAGCCGTTGCAGGATTTCGTCAATGAACACGCCTGGGGCGGCGTGTGGAATCGCGAAGGTCTGCCGCTGAAAACCCGCAGCCTGATTACCCTTGCAGCGCTGACCGCATTGAAGTGCCCGCAGGAATTGAAGGGCCACGTGCGCGGTGCGCTGAACAATGGCTGCACGGTCGAGGAGATTCGCGAGGCGCTGCTGCATTGCGCGGTGTACGCCGGGGTGCCGGCGGCGATTGATGCGTTTCGCGCGGCGCAGGAAGTGATCGACAGTTACCAGAAACCTGAGTGAAAGGACTGACGCCTTCGCGAGCAAGCCCGCTCCCACAGGGTTCTTTGGTGTTGTTGAAATCTGATTAACAACACAAAAACCTGTGGGAGCGGGCTTGCTCGCGAAGAGGCCCGCAGGAGCAACCCGAGTCTCAGGCTAGATCCACCCACCCCACTGCAACAGAAAGATCCCGATATTGGTGGTCACCGCCGCCATCAGCGTGGTCAGCACAATGATCGCCGCTGCCAGCTCATGATTGCCCTGCGCCGCCCGGGCCATGACGAAACTGGCCGCCGCCGTCGGGCTGCCGAAGTACAGAAACAGAATCCCCAGCTCTGCGCCACGAAAGCCCCACAACCACGCCCCCAGCGTCGCCAGCACCGGCAGGCCGATCATCTTCACCAGACTCGAACTCAGCGCCATGCTGCCGCTCTTGCGCAGCGCCGCCAGTGACAGCGTGCCACCAATGCAGATCAGCGCCAGCGGCAAAGTGGTTTGCGCCAGATACTGGCCGGAGGTTTCCAGCCAGCCCGGCAGGCTGATCTGGAAATACGCGAACGGCGCGGCGGCAATCACGCTGATGATCAGCGGGTTGCTGAACACGCTTTTGCAGATGCTCCACGGATCGGACTTGATCACCGGGCTGTACACCGCGAGCACGATGGTCGACAGCGTGTTGTAAAACAGGATCACCAGCGCCGCGAGAATCGCCCCGAGGGAAATCCCGTAGTCGCCGTACATGCTCGCCGCCAGCGCCAGACCGATCACCCCGTTGTTGCCGCGAAACGCACCCTGGGTGTAGATACCGCGATCTTCACGCGGGCACTTGATGATCGCCCAGCCCCAGGCCAGAGCAAAACTCACCAGCGTCGCAACCGCAAAATAGATCAGCAGCGCCGGTTGCAGCGCGGCGTGCAGATCCGCATGCAGAATCCCGAGAAACAGCAGCGCCGGCATGCTGACGTTGAACACCAGCGCCGAGGCGGTGTGGATGAAGTTGTCGTTGATCCAGTCGATGCGCTTGAGCAACACCCCGAGGAACAGCATGGCGAACACCGGCGCGGTGATGTTCAAGGTTTCGAGGAAGATTGCCAGCATGCCGGGGGAGCCTTTGGGTGAGCGTCGTCAGGGCTTAATGATAAGCCAAAAGCTTGAAAAGCCCCTCACCCTAACCCTCTCCCGGAGGGAGAGGGGACTGACTGAGGTGTGGTGCGTCATACATCGACCTGCAATACCGAGTCGACTATGGATTCGGCAAAGCATTTTCAGGTCGGCGTATTATTAAAATTCCCGGATCGGCCCCTCTCCCCCTCCGGGAGAGGGGGCTGACTGAGGTGTGGTGCGTCATACATCGACCCGAGAGACCGAGTCGATTATGGATTCGGTAGATCCCTTTCAGGTCGGTGTATTACTAGAATATTCCCGGATCGGCCCCCTCTCCCTCCGGGAGAGGGTTGGGGTGAGGGTAGCTTTTGCCTCACAAACCATCAGGTAATCGGCGCCGGATTGAACAGGGTGATGTCGTTATGCAGCTTGTGCTTCTCCGCCCACGTCTGCTGCTTGCCGCTCGCCACATCCAGGTAGTAGTGGAACAACTCCCAGCCCAATTCCTCGATGGTCGCGCGCCCGGTGGCAATCCGACCGGCATCGATGTCAATCAGGTCCGGCCAGCGCTGCGCCAATTCCGTACGCGTCGAGACCTTGACCACCGGCGCCATCGCCAAACCATACGGCGTACCCCGCCCGGTGGTGAACACATGCAGGTTCATCCCCGCTGCCAACTGCAAGGTGCCGCAGACAAAATCACTCGCCGGCGTGGCGCAGAAAATCAAACCCTTCTGCTTGAAACGCTCGCCCGGGCCGAGCACGCCATTGATCGCGCTGCTACCGGATTTGACGATCGAACCTAGCGACTTCTCGACAATGTTCGACAACCCACCCTTCTTGTTGCCCGGCGTAGTGTTGGCACTGCGATCCGCTTCGCCCTTGGCCAGATAGCGGTCGTACCAGTCCATCTCACGCACCAGTTCCTGCGCCACGGTCTTGGTTTCGGCACGCGAAGTCAGCAGATAAATCGCATCGCGCACTTCGGTGACTTCGGAAAACATCACCGTCGCCCCGGCGCGCAGCAGCAAGTCCGAGGCATAACCCAGCGCCGGGTTGGCGGTGATGCCGGAGAACGCATCGCTGCCGCCGCACTGCATGCCGAGGATCAGCTCGGAGGCCGGCACGGTTTCGCGGCGACGCTGGTCGAGCTTCTTCAAACGGACTTCGGCCAGCGCCATGATCTGCTCGATCATCTCGGTGAAACCGTGACTGGAATCCTGCAGGCGATACAGCCATGGCTCGCTGAGATCGACCGAGGCATCGTCCTCGTGCATCACCTGCCCGGCCTGCAATTTCTCGCAGCCCAGACTGATCACCAGCGCTTCGCCACCCAGGTTCGGGTTGCGCGCCAAGTTGCGCACGGTGCGGATCGGGATGTAGGCGTCGGTGGCGGTGATCGCCACGCCGCAGCCGTAACTGTGGGTCAGCGCCACCACATCATCGACATGCGGGTATTTCGGCAGCAACTCGTCCTTGATGCGTTTCACCGCGTGATCGAGCACGCCGGTCACGCACTGCACCGTGGTGGTGATCCCGAGAATATTGCGCGTGCCGACGGTGCCGTCGGCGTTGCGATAACCCTCGAACGTGAAGCCTTCCAGCGGGGCCTGCGCGGCCGGCACTTCGGTGGACAGCGGCAGGCTGTCCAGCGGCGGCGCGGTCGGCATGCGCAGTTGATCTTCCTTGACCCAGCTGCCACGCGGGATCGGCTGCAACGCGTAGCCGATGGTCTGGCCGTAGCGAATCACCTGGCCGCCCTCGGGAATGTCCTCGAGGGTGACCTTGTGGCTCTGCGGCACAAAATCCACGGTCACCAGACCGTCCGGGAACTCGGTGCCGGCCGGTACGCCCTGGTCGTTGACCACAATCACTACGTTGTCCCGCTCGTGCAGGCGGATGTAGCGCGGCGAGTCGGAATGTTCAATCAACTGCATGACGCCGCTCCTCAGGAATGCGCTTGAGACAATTTGCCGGTGATTTCAGAACCACCGTTGGTTGGCGGCTCTTTGAGCACCACACGTTTGATCGGGCCGACGATCACCAGGTAGCTGAACACCGCGACCAGTGCGTTGGCACCGACGAACACCAGCGCCCATTTGAACGAACCGGTGGAGCTGATGATGTAGCCAATCACGATCGGCGTGGTAATCGAGGCGATGTTGCCAAAGGTGTTGAACAGGCCACCGCTCAGACCGGCGATCTGTTTCGGCGAGGTGTCGGACACCACCGCCCAGCCCAACGCGCCCACGCCTTTGCCGAAGAATGCCAGGGCCATGAAACCGACCACCATCCATTCCACATCAACATAGTTGCAGGCGACGATGCTGCTGGATACCAGCAGACCGGCGATGATCGGTGCCTTGCGGGCAAAGGTCAGCGAATGCCCTTTGCGCAGCAAGTAATCGGAAATCACCCCGCCAAGCACGCCACCGATGAAACCGCAGATCGCCGGCAGCGAGGCAATGAAACCGGCTTTGAGAATAGTCATGCCGCGCTCCTGCACCAGGTACACCGGGAACCAGGTCAGGAAGAAATAGGTGATGCCGTTGATGCAGTACTGACCCAGATATACACCGAGCATCATGCGGTTGGTCAGCAACTGACGGATGTAATCCCACTTCGGACCGTCGGATTTTTTGCCTTGCTTGACGTCCATGTCGACCATGCCGCCGTTGTCGGCGATGAACTGCACTTCGGCTTCGTTGGCCAGCGGATGTTGACGCGGGCTGTGGATAACCTTGAGCCAGACCAGCGAGAAGATGATACCGAGGATGCCCATGACGATGAACACGTGCTCCCAGCCGAAGCGATACACGATCCAGCCCATCAGCGGTGCGAACAGCACGGTGGCGAAGTATTGCGCCGAGTTGAAGATCGCCGAGGCGGTACCGCGTTCCGCAGTCGGGAACCAGGCCGCGACAATCCGCGCGTTGCCGGGAAAGGATGGCGCCTCGGCCAGGCCCACCAGAAAGCGCAGCATGAACAGCGCAACGATCGCCGTGGACATGCCGAATTCACCGACAAAGCCTTGCAGCACGGTGAACAGCGACCAGGTGAAAATGCTCAGGGCATAGACTTTTTTCGAGCCGAAGCGATCGAGCAGCCAGCCACCGGGAATCTGCCCGGCAACGTAGGCCCAGCCGAAAGCAGAGAAGATGTAGCCGAGGGTGACCGCGTCGATGCCGAGGTCTTTTTGCAGGCTGGAACCGGCGATGGCGATGGTCGCGCGGTCGGCGTAGTTGATCGTGGTCACCAGGAACAGCATGAGCAGGATCAAATAGCGGACGTGAGTCGGCTTGGACGATTGCATGTAGATGTACTCCCACTGATTATTTTTATGCGCGGGTGAATCTGTTGTGCTGCATGTATTCCCTGTAGGAGTTGCCGAAGGCTGCGATCTTTTGATCTTCAAAAGCAAAGATCGCAGCCTTCGGCAGCTCCTACAGGGGTATCGCTGTATCAGGAACCGATGTAGGCGGTTTTCACTACGGTGTAGAACTCTTGCGCATAGCGGCCTTGCTCACGTGAGCCATAGGATGAACCCTTACGGCCACCGAACGGAACGTGGTAATCGACACCGGCGGTCGGCAGGTTGACCATCACCATCCCCGCCTGCGAATGGCGCTTGAAGTGGTTGGCGTACTTCAGCGACGTGGTGGCGATACCAGCCGACAGACCGAACTCGGTGTCGTTGGCCATCGCCAGCGCCGCCTCGTAATCAGCCACGCGAACGACGTTGGCCACCGGGCCGAAGATCTCTTCACGGCTGATGCGCATCGACGCCTCGCTGTCGGCAAACAGCGTTGGCGCGAGGAAGTAGCCTTCGGTGTCGCAGGTCACCAGACCACCGCCGCTGACCAGACGTGCACCTTCGGACTGGCCGATGTCGATGTACTTCATGTCCTGTTCCAGCTGCGCCTGGGAGACCACCGGACCGATGTCGGTGCCGGATTTCAGCGCGTGGCCGACCTTGATCGACTGCATGCGCTCGGCCATGGCCTCGACGAATTTGTCGTGAATCCCGGCGGTGACGATCAGGCGGCTCGACGCCGTGCAACGCTGGCCGGTGGAATAGAACGCGCTCTGCACCGAGAGCTCGACCGCTTGTTTGAGGTCGGCGTCGTCGAGAATGATCTGCGGGTTCTTGCCGCCCATTTCCAGCTGCACCTTGGCCTGGCGCGACACGCAATTAACAGCGATCTGCCGACCCACGCCCACCGAACCGGTAAAGCTGATGCCATCGACTTTCGGGCTGTTGACCAGCGCTTCGCCGACCACTCGACCGCTGCCCATCACCAGGTTGAACACGCCGGCCGGGAAGCCTGCACGGGAGATAATTTCCGCCAGCGCCCAGGCACAACCCGGCACCAGATCCGCAGGTTTCAGCACCACGCAGTTGCCGTAGGCCAATGCCGGAGCAATCTTCCATGCCGGGATGGCAATCGGGAAGTTCCACGGGGTGATCAGACCGACCACGCCGAGGGCTTCGCGGGTCACTTCAACGTTGACGCCCGGGCGCACCGACGGCACGTAATCGCCGGACAGACGCAGGCATTCACCGGCGAAAAACTTGAAAATATTGCCGGCGCGGGTCACTTCGCCGATGGCTTCGGGCAGGGTCTTGCCCTCTTCCCGGGCCAGCAGGGTGCCGAGTTCTTCGCGACGGGCGAGGATTTCCGTGCCGACTTTATCCAGAGCATCGTGACGGGCCTGAATGCCCGAAGTCGACCACGCCGGGAACGCGGTGCGGGCCGCATCGATAGCGGCGTTAACCTGAGTCAGGTCAGCCTTGGCGTAATCGCCGATGGTGTCGCTCAACTCGGACGGGTTGATGTTGGCCGAGTAGTCGGCACCGGCGACCCATTCACCGTTGATGTAGTTGTCGTAACGCTTGGAATCAGCCACAGAAAATTCTCCTCTCTACGCAAAAGCCGCTGATTGCTCAGCGGCCTTGTGGGTCGGTGTTTATTGCGCGCCTTGCTTGTCGATCAGCGCAGCGAGCATTTCGTACTCTTCGCCGGTCAGGTCGGTCAGCGGTGCGCGCACCGGGCCTGCGTCATAGCCGGCGATCTTGGCGCCTGCCTTGACGATGCTCACGGCGTAACCGGCTTTGCGGTTGCGGATGTCGAGGTACGGCAGGAAGAAGTCGTCGATGATCTTGCCGACGGTGGCGTGATCTTCGCGAGCAATCGCGTGGTAGAAATCCATCGCGGTTTTCGGGATGAAGTTGAACACCGCCGACGAGTAAACAGGCACGCCCAGCGCCTTGTAGGCGGCGGCGTAGACTTCAGCGGTCGGCAGGCCGCCGAGGTAGCTGAAGCGATCACCGAGGCGGCGACGGATCGACACCATCAACTCGATATCGCCCAGACCGTCCTTGTAGCCGATCAGGTTCGGGCAACGCTCGGCCAGACGTTCCAGCAGTGGCGCGGTCAGGCGGCAGACGTTGCGGTTGTAGACCACCACGCCGATGTTCACCGATTTGCACACCGCTTCAACGTGGGCGGCAACGCCGTCCTGGCTGGCTTCGGTCAGGTAATGCGGCAGCAGCAACAGACCTTTGGCGCCCAGACGCTCGGCTTCCTGGGCGTACTCGATGGCTTGACGGGTCGAGCCGCCGACACCGGCCAGAATCGGCACGCTGGTGGCGCAGGTATCGACCGCGGTCTTGATGATTTCCGAGTATTCGCTGGCTGCCAGGGAGAAGAACTCACCGGTGCCGCCGGCGGCGAACAGTGCCGACGCGCCGTACGGGGCCAGCCATTCCAGACGTTTGATGTAGCCAGCGCGGTTGAAATCGCCCTGGGCATTGAAATCGGTGACCGGGAACGACAGCAGACCGGCGGAGAGGATGGACTTCAGTTCTTGTGGATTCATTTTTCGAACACCCTGGGTAGCAACATTTTTTGTGAGTTTTATGGTTCAGCCAGCGCTGAAGTTGTAGGTCATCGTACAACTTAAAAGACAACCGTCAACTGCATTTCATCGTCGCCTCACACTTTTTGTCGGACAAGATTCGTTCTTGACGTAGGAAAAATCTGGGCTAGGCTCGATTTAACTGTATATCCATACAGCTAAAAATAAATCCACCGACGACATATCAAGGAGCCAGAAATGTCCGGACTGCATGCAAAACCACAGGAAAGACCCACACCGGTCATCGCCCGATTCGAAGATCTTTTCACTGTAAATGGCATCCACTTCAGCACCGACAATCCGCATCTGCTGCTGCACATCGCCGACGCCCACGGCGATGTCGAACCGGTCACCGCCCTCCCCGGCAAAGCGTTGAACATTCGACCACCACTGCGCTTTGAAGGCGCTGAACACACGGCCATCGGCGACAACACCCTGCTGCGCTTCAGCGAAAACGTCGAGCCGGTTCGCGCGCAAAACCTGCCCTTGCACTTGCCCAACGGTCTAGCGCTGACCTACGGCCAGGTGGTGGCGCTGGCTGGAGATTTCTACGGCGTGGTCGATCGACCGATCAACGAAGGCGCGACTCCAGCCGATCGCCTGAACCGTTTCAATGCCGCCTTCGACTCCCTCGCCGTGCTGCCGGCCTCCCGCGCCGAGGCCACGCAGATTCTCGCGGTCATGCAAAAAGAGATCGACGCGGTTAAACAAGCGATCAAGGACGGCAAAGCACCGCACGAAGCCTACGATGCGCTCGGAGATACGTTGTCCGAAGAGTGGAACAAGATCACCGGTGGCGGCAGTTTTGTCTCCGCGCTGTTCCCGCTCGGACGTTATCTGAAACTGGCGGCGAACAACGCCGACCACTTCGGCGAATGGGCCAGACTGGCCTACATCGCCGGCCACACCGCCGCCCTGCAAACCGCCGTCGCGGCCCGCGCCACTCACGATGAGCAGCAACTGAAACGGGCCTATGCAATGAACGCATTTGCCGACCACTTCCTCACTGACCTGTTCTCTGCCGGCCATCTGCGGGTGCCGCGCAAAGAGATGGCGGCGGTGGTCACGCCGAGCGATCTCGGCTCGCTGGTGACCCGTTTCATGCACGACGAGGACAGCAAATTCGGCCTCAAAGTGCGCAACGCCCATGGCGATCAATGGCGCGCCTACGGCGACAAACGCTACTTCGAGGCCAGCGATGCGGACAACCGCACCCAGGTCAACCTGGCGGTGCAGGCCTCGGCGGATGAAGTCTTCGCAGCTTACCTCAGCGGCAACGTGCCCGCCCCTTCGACGTTTGCCGCGCTGCAACGGCTGCCGGATCTGACGGCGGTGCTGAATCTTTCCGGCAACTTCTCGCCGCTGTTCCGCGTCGAGGGCGGCAAGGTGCTGCGGCGCAAAGACGTGAACAACCTCAACGACACCGCCACCATCGATGACTGGTGGGGCTGGAGCACCTACCTGCTGCTCAAGGACTACCACCCGAGCGGCAACGTCAATCAAGGAGAATGGGCATGACGATCAGATTGAAACTGGAACTGGCGTCGGGACAGTCGCTGCAAGGTGCACCGCTGGAGTTGCTGGCAGATGGCAAGCCGATTGCGCGGGGTATTGTGGATCAATCAGGCGAGGTGGCGTTTGCTGCCAAGCCGGGGCAAGCGCAACTGGCAGTGAGGGTGGATCGCTCGATATTGCCGCGCTGAATTCACGGGCCCCTTCGCGAGCAAGCCCGCTCCCACAATGGATCTCGGCTGAACTCAAAGTCCGGGCTTGCCGAAAATCCAGGGTGGGAGCGGGCTTGCTCGCGAAAGCGGTAGATCAATCAACACATGAATCAAACCTGCAAACTCATCCGCGCTGCGCCTGCGCCTCTTCATGAGCCTGGCGCAGTCTTTCGCGGCTGTTGGTCAAGTGCAGACGCATGGCCGCCCGCGCCGCATCGGAATCCTGGCGGGCAATTGCGTCATAAATCTCTTCGTGCTCACGGCTCAGACGATTCATGTAGTGCTGCTGATCATCATGGGCCAGGCGCGCCGAATTCAGCCGCGTACGCGGAATGATGCTGGTACCCAGGTGGGTCATGATGTCTGTGAAGTAGCGGTTGCCGGTGGACAGGGCGATTTCCAGGTGGAAGGCGAAGTCCGAGGCCACCGCATCGCTGGCGTGGGCCACGCTGTCGTTCAGCGCATCGAGGGCGGCGCGCATGGTCGCCAGTTGTTCGGAGCTGCGGCGTTGCGCGGCGAGGCCGGCGGACTCCACTTCCAGGCTGATGCGCAATTCGAGAATCGCCAGCACGTCACGCAGGGTGACGACCGTGGCCGGGTCGATGCGGAAACCGCTGGGGCTCGGCGTGTCGAGCACAAAGGTGCCGATGCCGTGGCGGGTTTCCACCTGGCCGGCGGCCTGCAAACGGGAGATCGCCTCGCGCACCACGGTGCGGCTGACGCCGTGCTCCTGCATGATCGCCGACTCGGTGGGCAATTTGTCGCCGCGCTTGAGCAGACCGTCGCGGATCTGCTCGGTCAGCACCGTCACCAGCTCCTGAGCCAGGCTGCGGCGCTTGCGTGGGAGGCGTGGAGTGTCGATCGGGTTTTCCATGGTCAACGTCTGGTCTCGAAAATTCGGCTTGGTGGGCATCATAGCGCAGGCGGGTTGTACGATCACATCCCGCCTCACATTACCCCATGTGGGAGCGGGCTTGCTCGCGAAGGCGGTGTGTCAGGCAACCGATTTGTCGACTGAAGAGACGCCTTCGCGAGCAAGCC